>JBPCXZ010000060.1:0-19957 GCA_051008055.1 Woeseiaceae bacterium | reverse complement strand
GCCATCGTTCTGCGGCTGACTTCGTCGCCCTCAGGAACCCAGACGCGCTTGCCTTTCAAGTCACCGAGACCATCAACCGGTTCATTCGACATGATCATGGCAAAGCCGGTCGCCGCAAAGCCAAATGTGACGAAGCCAGCTTCTTCCAGCCCGGCAGCAATCTTGCTGTCCATCCGACTACGCGCGAAGTCCGCCTCCTGCTCATTCTCGAAGACCTTGGCCATGCCGTACAGGCCGATATCCGGGTACTTTTCCATGAGAGCGGACGGCGTAAACGCACCACCCTGTAGCGCACCGATACTAATTCGCTTTAGCACCTGGGCATCAGTACCCATGCTGCCGCCGCCGTAGTACTTGATCGTGACGCGACCGTCCGTTCGTTCCTTGATCTCAGCCGCGCTGGCCCGCATTTCATTCATCCAGGTGGAGCCCTCCGGCGTCACCGTGGCAATCTTCAGCGTCTGCGCATGCGCCACGCTGGCGCTACAAAACGCGATCAGGATAATTCCAATTCGTCTCATGTGACTGTCCTTAGAAATAATCATCAGCTTCGGCGCACAACACAGTGGCCTCTTCCTGCGCCATAACGTTAGTCAATGTGTAACCGTCTGCATAGGGACTCGCGCTCAAAATCTCGGAACATAATTGATCATTGAGTTCACGGTCATAGAGAACCCGAGCGATTCCCTTCAACATCTCCAGCTTCGGACTCAGGTCCTTGCCCTGTGACAAGGCGATCGCCTTATCGAATTCACCCCACGCTTCTTGTTGCTTGCCACCCAGTGCCGGCGGCCTGACTGTCATCAAAATCCCCAGGTAATTATGCGCGGATGGACGAGTCGCGTCGCCACTTAGTGCTATGTAGTGCTGCATGACCGCCTCAGCTTGCGGCAGCTCTGCCAGCGCGTCCCAGTCGTCGCTGTGTGCTCTTATATAAACAAGATAGGCGAAGCCATAGGTAAAGAGGGCTTCAGCGTGCTTCGCGGGCACCTCATTCAGGCTACTCATGAAGTCGTCATACGGCATCCCACGCCAATCGCAGGAATTCGCATACGTCAGACACATTGCCTGCTCGGCATAATCCCTCGCCCGGGATGTCAGGCGTTTGGCGCGTTCCGGTTCAGCGGCAAATACCGCGCCATAAGAGGCATACAGGGTCGCAGCCGAGTCCAGCACCGCGGGATTGTCTTCTTCACCCTGCAAGAAACTGTCCAGCAGCAGGATGTAGGACGGCATGCCGGCACGAACCAGCTCCGGATCATCTTGATTAACGATGGCACTGCTGAGATTCTCGCCAAAAGAACTGGCGGCATTGGATATAAAGTAAGAGCAACCAGCCAGAAATTGGCTGCTTGCGACGACCATCGCGAGAACGACCGATTTTTTCATATCCATCTCCTGCCGGATGAATAGAAATCCTAACCTCTGAGGCCGGCGCCGTAGTGATTTTTTGCTGATGGTCGCCTGATGATTGGGGCCGAGCGACCCACTTTGCGGATCGCCTCGCCCTCTAGGAGCATTCTGCTACTAGATTTTTTCCTTAATTCTCGCGGCCTTACCAGTCCTTCCTCGAAGATAGTAGAGCTTAGCGCGGCGCACATCGCCACGACGCTTCACTTCGATCGAATCAACAACCGGGCTGTACGTCTGGAAGACGCGCTCAACACCTTCGCCGTGTGAGATTTTGCGAACCGTGAATGCCGAGTTGAGGCCACGATTGCGTTTCGCGATAACGACGCCCTCAAATGCCTGCAGACGCTCACGTGTACCTTCTTTCACCTTAACCTGGACAACAACTGTATCTCCGGGTGCAAACGCCGGAATTTCTTTGCCCATCTGTTCGTTTTCAATCGCTTCGATAATTTTACTCATGACTCTCTTCTCACCGGCCTATCGCCGATTTCTGTGGCGAGGCCCGGCATTCTACACCTGACCCTGCTCTTTCAAAAACTCATCAAGCACCGCTTGCTGCTCGCTGCTCAAATCCAACTTCTCAATCAGGTCGGGCCGCCGTAGAAAACTTCGTCCCAACGCCTGTTTATAGCGCCAGCGCGCTATGCGTGCATGGTCGCCTGAGAGCAACACCGAAGGCACATCCCGGCCCTCAATACTCTCCGGACGCGTGTAATGCGGATGGTCCAACAAACCGTCCATAAACGAATCCTGTATGGCTGACTCATCGTCACCCAAGACGCCAGGCAACAAACGAGCAACCGCATCGATCACCGCCATTGCCGCGATCTCGCCGCCGGACAACACAAAGTCGCCCAACGACAATTCCTCATCTACCTCCAGGTCGATCAGACGCTCGTCGATGCCTTCGTAGCGACCTGCCAGCAAAACCATGCCTGGCAAACCAGCGAATCGACTTGCAGCCGCCTGATCGAATACCCGACCCTGCGGCGACATACATACGACCGGCACACCGTCTGGCAGGGCTCTTTTCGCAGCATGAATCGCTTTCGCAGTCGGCTCATACTTTAAAACCATGCCAGGCCCACCACCGTATGGCCTGTCATCAACAGTCCGATGCGCGTCGACCGCGTAATCGCGCGGATTTTCAAGGTGCAACGACAATAAATCACGATCGTTTGCACGCCCAACAACGCCGAACTGTCCAACCTGTTCTACAAACTCTGGAAAAAGACTGACTATCGCAATCTGCATAGTATCAATCCAAATCCCAGTCGACGGTAATCACCCCTTTGGCGAAATCAACGTCGAGTACTACTTTGCCCATGATGAACGGGATCAACCGTTCAGGCTTGCCTGTGGTAACCAGCACATCATTCGAGCCGGTTTCCAGCAGGTATGCGACACGTCCGAAATCGGCCCCATCGCTTGAAACTATCTGCAGACCCTCAAGATCTGCCCAGTAGAAACTGCCATCGCCCGCGGCCGGCAGCGACTCTCTTTCTACAGCAATCTCGCTGTCGACCAACATTGCCGCCTGGTCCCGGTCATCGACGCCATCAATTCGAGCGATGATGCCTTTGCCGTGTTGCTTGCCCTCCGCGATCTCAACGCTGCGCCAGTTCCCGTCTTGCTCAAGGAACCATTGCCGATAGTTGAGGATTGCTTCGCGCGGCTGGGTGTAGGAATACACCTTGACCCAGCCCTTTACTCCAAACAGGCCGTTTATTCGGCCCAGCCTAACCGGCTGCTGTAGCTGTTCGTTCAGCTCGCAGCCTGGGCCTTACGGTGCGACTTCAACAGCGACGCAACGCGATCTGAAGGCTTGGCACCCTGGCCAATCCAGTGATCTACCCGCTCTACATCAATCCGCAGGTTCTCTTCATGCTCTTTACCCACCGGGTTAAAGAAGCCAACTCGCTCGATATACCGGCCGTCCCGACGATTGCGGCTGTCGGTTACCACCAGGTGATAAAAAGGACGTTTCTTCGCGCCAGCGCGCGAAAGTCGAATACTTACCATTTCTCTTCCGTTTTAAGATTCTGTGACAGGCGGACACGCCTGATCTCGGGCTATCCCCGAGTAGCGCGCATTGTACCGACTTCAGATCAAATGTGAAGCGTTTTTGGCCGGAAAAACTTCAAGTTTTTCGGTGGCTTATAGCTGCCTAGCGCATTCCCGGGGGCATCCCGCCGCCAGGCATGCCTCGCAGCATTTTTTTCATGCCACCACGGGCCATCTTCTTCATCATTTTCTCCATCTGCGTAAACTGCTTCAAGAGCCTATTTACGTCCTGTACCTCAAGCCCTGAGCCGGCTGCGATGCGCTTGCGTCGAGAGCCGTTGATCGTTTTCGGAAAGCGGCGCTCCCCCGGGGTCATCGAGTTGATCAGCGCAATCTGCCGTTTCAGCTGCTTCTCATCAGCGCCTTGCTTCAGTGCCGCAGGGTCGATCTTGCCTGCCATGGGCAGCTTTTCCAGCAAAGCGCCCATGCCACCCATATTCATCATTTGTTCCAGCTGATCACGCAAATCAGTCATGTCGAAGCCGCGGCCCTTCTTGACCTTTTTCGCAAGCTTTTCCGCCTTGTCCTTGCTGACCTTACTTTCGATCTCTTCGACCAGCGTAAGCACATCGCCCATACCGAGAATGCGCGACGCCATTCGTTCCGGATGAAAAGCCTCAAGCGCGTCCACTTTCTCGCCAGTACCGACGAAGCGGATGGGCTTGCCGGTAACTTCTCGTACCGACAGGGCCACACCACCTTTCGCATCACCGTCCGCCTTGGTCAGAACGACACCGGTTAGCGGCAGGCTCTGGTCAAACGCGGTGGCCGCATTCACCGCATCCTGACCCGCCATACTGTCGACCACGAATAATGTCTCGCTGGCCCCGGAATGCGCATGCACCGCGACAACTTCCTGCATCATCTCTGAGTCCACGTGCAATCGTCCCGCCGTGTCGACGATCAGAACATCTGCGTGGGATTTCTTAGCCTCATCAATCGCCCGGTCAACGATGGCGACAGGCTTATCCTCGGTGCTGCTCGCACAGTGCAGCGCCCCGACTTCACCTGCGAGGGTTTGCAGTTGCAAAATTGCGGCCGGCCGGTAAACGTCTACGCTGACCAGCATCACCCGTTTCTTATCTTTTTCGATCAGCCGCTTGGCAAGCTTCGCTGCCGTCGTGGTCTTGCCTGCACCCTGAAGTCCGGCCAACAACACCACAACGGGTGGTTGCGATTTAAGGTCAATAGGCGCGTGCTCGGTACCGAACAACGCCACCAACTCGGCGTGGAAGACTTTTACCAGCTCCTGGCCCGGCGTAAGGCTTTTACCAACTTCCTCACCAAGAGCGCGTTCCCGCACGCGCTCAATGAAAGACTTAACCACGGGCAACGCAACGTCTGCCTCGAGCAAAGCGAGACGCACCTGGCGAATGGTGTCCTTGATGTTGCTTTCGGTAAGCCGACCCTGGCCGGATAGATTTCTTGCGGCTTCTGAGAGCCGACTGCTGAGGTTATCGAACATACGGCAATTCTAAACCGTAAGGACCGTTCCTCGCGACAGCATTTGAATTTTTCGGTCGGGCGTTGCAGCGGTGACCTGCTGCAGAATCTCCTGTTCCTTACCTGGCTTCATTCCGGTAAGCCAAATTTCGGGGTTGTGCTGCAATCGCTCAAGGTCCAGGGATAGCGTGCGAGGACAGTAATGCCCGGCCTCGGTCGCCAGTTTTTCCATGTCATCCGGGAAAGACACCTCAATGACCAGCACCCGCAGGTCATCGCAGGCATTCAATACCGGCCACAGCGTTTCATTGGTCTTGGTGTCGCCACTGACCGCAAATGCGCCGCCAGAGTTCTGCACCGTAAAGCCGAGAGACGGCACGCTGTGCATGACATCAACCGCGTAAAAATCGCGATGCCCAATGGTGGTCGTATCGCCCGGGCTGCATACCTGGTAACGCAGCATGGGCCGTTCCGCACTTGGCAGAACGGCAAAGTCCGGCCAGATTGTGCCATTGAACAGATGTGCCTGAATCGCACGCAGGGTTTCTTCCCGCGCATAGACTGTGAGTGGCGTTTCAAAATCTTCATCGAATATTCGGTCGACCAGCATTGGCAAACCTGCGATGTGGTCCAGGTGAGCGTGCGTCAGAAAGACGTGACGAATCGAGTCCAGATCGCTAAGTTCGAGGTCACCAATCCCGGTTCCCGCGTCGATCAGAACATCGTCGTCGATGAGCATCGCCGAGGTTCGTGACCCGGCACCGATGCCACCACTGCATCCAAGAATTCGTATACGCATAGCGTTGGGGTACTATTGATACTCGATTGGTGAGGGAAAAAATCTCTCCCCGAAACGTTAGGTCAAGCAACGGCTGGTTTCTGTGTCTCAAATCACAATTCTTTTGCTGTACCTGTTGGCAGCCGTGGCTTTCACGCTGCATCGCTTGCCTGCGCACGCTGCTCGAACAGGCCCATTGATCAATGCGGCGATCATATTCGGCATTGCAGGCCTGTTGTTTCATGGTCAGTCGTTGTTCGATTCAGTCATTAGCGACGCCGGCCTACACTTCTCTTTCGCCGCCACTTTGTCATTGATCGGACTGCAGCTTGCTTTGATCGGGATGGTCGGAGCCATCGAGCCAACACTACGAGGCATGTCGGCCGGTCTATTGGCGCTTGCAGCGACAATCTTGCTGGTTTCGGGATTGGCGCCCGACGAAGGTACTGGTGCACAGCTCAGTTGGCAGATCCAGGCGCATATCCTGATATCCGTATTTGCCTATGGCCTGCTCGCCGTCGGTGCTATCGTCGCTTTGTACGCGCTCGTGCAGGACCGGCGCCTTCGATCGGGGCAGCTGTCTGCGGCCAATCATCTGTTTGCTCCTCTCGAAACGACTGAGAAAATGCTGTTCGGCATTGCGACGAGTGGCTTCATCGGCTTGTTACTGGCCGTTGTTTCGGGATTCGCTTTCGTCGATAACCTGTTTGCCCAACACCTGGTACATAAGACCAGCCTGTCGCTGCTGGCGTTGGTGTTGTTTGGCGTTCTCGTGGCTGGCCGTCAATTTGCTGGTTGGCGTGGTAAACGCGCTGTATACCTTTATCTATGGGGCTTTTTCATCCTCTGCCTGGCCTATTTCGGTAGCCGTTACGTTTTGGAAGAGATTCTGGGCCGCAGCTGGAGCTAAGCCCTGTTCAAATGCTGCGAACTGATTTCTTGACAGTTCATTGGCAGGCTGCTCAACTGGTGATGTTGCCGTTATTATGTGAGGTGCCCTTCTTTGGGCGAGGACATATCACCCCAGCTCATTCTCGTGCTGGTGTTTGTTTTAGTAATTCTTTCCGCGTTTTTCTCAGGCTCGGAAACGGCTCTCATGAGCCTGAATCGTTACCAGCTGCGCCACAAAGCCAAACAAGGCCACCGTGGAGCAATGCTTGCCGATCGATTGCTACAGCGACCCGACCGATTGATCGGCTTGATTTTGCTCGGCAACAATCTGGTCAATTTTGCCGCAGCCTCTCTTGTCGGCATTTATGCCTATAAGATTGGTGGGGAACCGGCCGCCGCAATTGGTACAGTGATTCTGACGCTCGTGGTACTGATTTTTTCCGAAACAGCACCTAAGACACTCGCGGCATTGCACCCAGAAAAACTGGCCTTCCCCGCCGCTATTATCTACTCCCCATTGCTCAAGATCCTGTATCCGTTCGTCTGGCTAACCAATACGATCGCCAACGGCGTTTTGCTGGTTTTTGGCGTCCGTGCGGATGACAATGACCTCCAATCACTGACGCGCGAGGAACTCCGCACACTGGTCCACGAGGCTGGTGGTCGGATTTCCGGACGCTACCAGCAAATGCTGCTCAGCATTCTTGACCTTGAGAAGGTTACCGTCGACGACGTCATGGTGCCGCACAACGAAATCATCGGCATCGATCTGGACGATGAACTTGCCGAGATCAACCAGGTGATCAACGAAAGCGAGCACACCCGCTTGCCCGTTTACAAGGACAACATCGATCAGGTGATTGGTGTGCTGCATTTGCGCAGACTCGCCAACCTGGCCAGCCGAGAGGTCGACAAAACAGCAATTCACCGGCTGCTGGACGAACCTTATTTCGTCCCTGAAGGCACGCCGCTAAGCACGCAACTGGTTCAGTTTCAACGGCGACGATTGCGCATCGCGATGGTCGTAGATGAGTATGGTGACATTCAGGGCATCGTGACGTTGGAAGACATTCTTGAAGAAATCGTCGGTGAGTTTACGACCGATCCTGCCGACGATGATGACGACATCGTAAGCGAAGGCAACGGTACATTTCTTATCGACGGTACGACGAATGTCCGGGAGCTTAATAAAATTCAAGACTGGGATTTACCCACCGACGGCCCCAAAACTATTAACGGTTTGATTCTCGAACTGCTCGAGACGATCCCAGATCCGGGCACCTGCCTGAAGATTGAAGGTTATCCCGTCGAGATTATCGCAACGGATGAGAACCGTATCAGCAGCGTTCGCATCGGCCAAAAAGAAGCAGAAACAGCAACAGACGCCTAGAAAATCGCATCCAGTGCGTCACTAACGCGACGAACCGCGCAGACCTCCATGCCTTCAGGCACATCTTTCGGCATGTTCGACTCGGCGACGATCGCACGCGTAAAACCTTGCTTCGCGGCAGCAGCTATTCGCTCGGTTCCGAACCTGACGGGTCGAATTTCACCCGCCAGACCTACTTCGCCAAAACTAATGAGTCGCTCGTCGCAGGCAATATTCCGAAAACTGGAAACGATTGCGATCAAGGCCGGCAAGTCCGCCGCCGTTTCCGCTATACGTAAGCCGCCAACGACGTTTACGAAAACGTCTTCAGGACCTAGTGCGACATCGCCATGTCGTTGCAAAACTGCAAGCATCAATGACAAACGATTCTGATCGATTCCGGTTGCAAGTCGTTTCGGATAAGAGCTACTGCCATCGGCAACCAGTGCCTGAATTTCGACCAGCAACGGGCGGCTTCCCTCCCACGCGGCCGTCACGATACTGCCAGGTTGCGTTGTACTTTCGCGCGACAGAAAAATTGCCGACGGGTTTTTTACCTGTCGAAAACCAGTTTCAGTCATGGCAAAGACGCCCATCTCTCCACTGGCGCCAAATCGATTCTTAACAGAGCGAATCATCGTGAATCGGCTGGCCGGGTCATTCTCGAAGTACAACACCGTATCGACCATGTGCTCGACGACTCGCGGACCGGCAATCGCGCCCTCTTTGGTAACGTGACCGATGACGAAAACCGCAACTTCATTTTGTTTGGCAAACTGGACGATCCGACCCACGCACTGGCGCAGTTGCGAAACGGAACCCGGCGCTGATGGTGACTCGGCACTGATCATGGTCTGGATAGAGTCGATCACCAGTACTTTGGCGGCACATCCCGCCGCCGCATCCAAAACATTCTCAATCGATGTATCGGCTAGAATTTGCATATCAGAACTGGCGAGACCCAGGCGATGCGAGCGCTGGCCAACCTGCCGTAAAGATTCCTCGCCAGTCGCATAGAAGACCTGCAGATCCTGCGCCAAACTCGCACAGACCTGCTGCAGTAACGTTGACTTGCCGACGCCAGGATCACCACCTATCAAGACCACAGCACCGGGCACTAGCCCACCGCCCAGCACACGGTCAAATTCGTCAAAACCCGTGCTGTCACGGTGCGCCAGATTATCCGGCAGCGATTCGATGGTCGCCGGCGTGGCAGCCGGCTCTGTCGCACTCGCAGACGGCGCGATCGTGGTCCGGGTCAGCGTATTCCAGGAGTCACAATCCGGACACTGGCCTGCCCACTTGACGCTGTGGGCGCCACATTCGGAACAAACGTACGCAGATTTTGCCTTCGCCATTCGTAATTCTCTGTTTTTTATGGGTTTTTCGAGCGATTAGTTTGCAGACGCCCGCAGCGTATCTTATTTCAACCGACCGGACTATTGAGCTGCGCAGGTCAATGATAGCACCGCTTCCAGTCAGTCTTATTACATAAAAATGCCAACCCTATCTCATTAAGAATTCTCACCATTTCTTATAATTTCGGCCTAATTCGCAGAAAGTGACTTAATTGAGCCCGGACAAGAAGCAAAAGTTAAACCGGTTGATCGCGCTGATTTTTGCCAGCGTGCTTCTGCTGCTCGTATACGGACCCATGTCTCAGTGGTTCGTCGCGGCCGATCGCGTCCTGTATGACAACCTCGCGACACACGTTCCAGCTGAGCCTTTGGGCAATGCCGTCATAGTTAGCATTGATTCGTCCGAGGTGGGCCAAGAGAATGTTCTCAATGCGTACGCCGCTGTCATGTCTATTCTGACAGCCAGCGACGCAAGTCGGATTATTCTTAGCGAACCTCCAGAGATTGCAGCCGACGCGCCGCTGCCTGGATGGTCTGTCGCAATGAGTTCTCAGAAGCGAATCTATGTGCCAACGCGACACCGTTTTGCCGACCTCGCAACGCGTGACGGGTTTCTGCAGTTTCAAGCCGACAGCGATGGTGTATTGCGACGTGCATCCTTATGGCTGTTGCATGATGGCGTAATGTCTCCGTCACTGCCGCTCGCCGTCGCTTTTGACAATCAAGACTCGGCGATCAGCCATAGAATGTCGAGTGCTGAAGACGCGATTTACACCACAAGCTACGCACCACTTCCGAGGATCGACTACGACGACCTCATCAACCAGAAAGTACATGCGTCGGTTTTGGATGGCGCAACAGTATTTGTCGACAGCTCTCCGGAACTGATCGCAGCCGAAGCACTTCTGCCGTCTGGCCAGTTCGTCACGGTGTCGGAAATCACGGCTAGCTTGCTTGCCAACGTGGAGCAAGATCGTACAATCATCGTCCCGTCATGGGTGTCGGCTATGGAATGGCTGGCCCCGGTATTACTGGCCATCGTTGCAGTGTTGTTCATGCCCGATCGATCGCGCAAGGATATTGCAGTCCTCACCGGTGTAGCGATTGTGGTCCTGCTCCTGACTGAAACGTTGCTGCTGTATCTGCTGCATGTGCGCATCGATCTTGGCCGACCAATGATTATTTTTGTTGGCGTGTCGATGCTGACCCTGTGGCTGGTCGGCGATGAAAAGAAGGATTTGCTCGACGCGTTCAAGAAAGGCTCCGATTTTCTCGCAGCAGGCCGACTCGAACCGGCCTTTGCCGAATTCCGTCGCTGTACTCCGTCGGAAACCATAGCGACCTCAATGTACAAGCTGTCACTCGCATTTGAGCAGCAAGCAAAACCCGAGCGAGCTGAGGCAGTCTTGGAGTGGATGAAACGGACTCACGGTACGCCTGAAGCCATGGGTCAGAAGCAAAAACTCAGCGGCGCGCCAGAACGACTGGGTCGCTATGTCATCGAGAAACGTATCGGACGTGGCGCTATGGGCGCGGTATACCTGGCGAAGGACCCAAGAATCAATCGGCCGGTCGCGCTTAAGGCAATCCCGATCGAGAAGGAATTCGAGGACGAAGAGCTCAAGGAAGCACGCCTGCGCTTTTACCGCGAAGCCGAATCTGCGGGCCGCCTCGCTCATCCAAACATCATCACAGTATTTGACGCAGGTGAGGACAAGGGTCTCGCCTATATCGCGATGGAATACGTTCCCGGCATACCGCTAAAGCAATTTACGGATCCAAAACGACTGTTGGCACCCAAGCGCGCTCTGGAGCTTTGTGCTGCCACAGCGGAAGCACTGGATTACGCGCACAACCAAGGCGTAATTCACCGTGACATCAAGCCGGCCAACCTCATGTACAACCCGAAGGAAGGATCGCTAAAAATCACAGACTTTGGTGTTGCTCGAATGACCGACAATAACAGTACCAAGACAGGCATCGTGCTCGGCACGCCGATGTACATGTCCCCGGAGCAATTGGGTGCTGAAGACCTGAAAGGCCACTCCGACTTATTCTCGCTTGGTGTTACCCTGTACGAGTTGTTGGCGGGAGAGGCACCTTTCAAGGCAACCAACATAGCCGTCTTGATGACTAAGATTACAACAGAGGAAGCTTCGCCTATTTCCCATATAAGAGCTGGCATCCCGCCGAGCGTGGATGCAGTATTAGCGAAAGCGATGGCCAAGAAACCTGAGGACAGGTTTTCTTGCGGGGCGGAGATGGCCATAGCGCTTAGAAACTGCGCCCGAGTGTCGTAGAGCGATTAAAGAAGATTTATACGATGTCAACTAGCCTGCGTGGAAAAATAGATTTCGCCGAAATGACGGACACCGGCCGCGTTCGCGAGCACAACGAAGACGCGATCGGATCCAATCCTGATATCGGCCTGATGGTGCTAGCTGATGGCATGGGCGGATACAACGCTGGTGAAGTTGCCAGCGGCATCGCGGTACAGATTGTGTCGGAATTGGCCGCCGAGGGCGCCACGCGCGAAAATCGGGATGAGATCGATCCACAAAGTGGCCTGATGCGACTTTCTATCGTTCTACGTGACGCCGTCTATCGGGCCAACAAAATTATCTATCAAACTGCTCAAAGTCAGACGCATTGCGAGGGCATGGGCACGACAATCGTTGCCGCGATGTTTTACGACAACAAGATTGCCATCGCCCACGTCGGCGACTCCCGAGCCTACCGACTACGTGGCGGCAGTTTTGAACAGATCACCATGGATCACTCCTTGCTGCAGGAACTGGTAGATCGTGGCTTCTATTCAGCTGAGGAAGCACAACGATCCACCAATCGGAATTACGTAACCCGGGCCCTGGGCGTCGAGTCTTCAGTTGAGGTCGAGGTGCACGAGCACGCGGTTCTTGAGGACGATGTCTACTTGCTTTGCTCCGACGGACTGTGCGACATGGTCGAGGATGAGGATATCCACTTAACAATATCCACTTTTAATGCTAGTCTCGATGTCGTTGGTAAGCAATTGATTGAATTGGCAAATGACCACGGTGGAAGGGACAATATTTCCGTAATGCTGGCTCAAGTTAACCAGCCTTTCGAGGCCAAGAAAGGCCTGCTCGTTAAGCTCGCCAATTGGTTCCGCTCATAAACAGAGACTGCACGCATGGCACGGTTAATTCTTAGTCTGGACAACCAGGTTCTGGCTGAATACAACATGACGAAGGAGCGCTACACCATCGGGCGCTTGCCGGACAATGATGTCCGTATCGACAATCCGGCAGTCAGCGGACACCACTCACTGATCATCAATATCCTGAATGATTCGTTCCTGGAAGACCTGAACAGCACTAACGGCACCTACGTCAATGGCAAGCTGATCAAGAAACACGCGCTGCAGAACAGTGACGTCATCACTATCGGACATCATCAACTGCGCTTCTCAGATCAACAGGTCAGTGAGCCGGAACAGGATGAGTTCGAAAAGACCATGGTTATCCCGGCCGGGCAGCAGAATTCAGATCAACTCGCAGCGGCAGAAGCTGCGGCGGATGCGGCCGCAGCGGCAGCGGCGGCAGATCAACCACCGGCAGCAGAGGAATCGACGGCTGGCGGTAACGGCGTCGACAGCAGCCCAAGTGCAAGAGTCAGACTAGACCCCGAAGACGCAGCCGCGTTGACCGACGAACCAGCGGCGCCAGCGACTCCGGTAGGACACGAGCGGGTAGCAGAAGAGCCAGAACCGGCGGCACATAGCGAAACTACGGCGGGTGTCGATCCGCGTTCTGTTCCGAATGCCTTGCCGATGGCTAAACTGCAAGTCTTGAGCGGCGCATTCGCAGGTCGCGAACTTGAGCTGACTAAGGCATTAACGACGCTTGGACGACCGGGCGTGCAGGTTGCCGCGGTTACCCGGCGAGCAGAAGGCTATTACATTGTGCACGTTGAGTCGGGTAAACCAGACGACTTTCCGCTGGTTAACGGTCAGCCGATCGGAGCGCAGGCTCGACAGCTGACTGATAATGACGTTGTACAACTGGCCGGCGTCAAGATGGGATTCTTCGTTTCCTAGGAGAGCCGTCAGGCCCCTTCAATAATCTCCGACGCTTCCCGGTTCATGACGCCGCAAATCAGATCATAAGGAATGGCTTCCGCCCAGGGAGCGACCTCTTCTATTGGCAATCCGTCGCCCCATAAGACCGCAACGTCACCGACTTTGTCAGTAGCGCCAAGACCCAGATCAACAGCGATCATGTCCATCGAGACGTTACCAATCAATGGTACCTTGCGGCCATTTATAAGCACCGGAGTTCCACTCTTAAAGTGACGGGTATAGCCATCACCATAGCCTGCTGAGATTATCCCGAGTACGCTTTCGGCCGGTGCCTGGTAGCGACCTCGGTATCCCACCAGAGCGCCGTTGGCTAGAGGCTTCGTCGCAATCAATCGTGACTCAAACTGCATGACCGGCTGCAGACCCAAATCAATGCCAGTCTGATCCTCGAATGGCGACAAACCGAATAACAGTAGTCCCGTACGAATCCAGCATTCACCGCTGTGCAGCGGCCAGGCCAATGCGCCAGCAGAGTTGGCAACACTTACTGCTCCGTCAAAATCTTCTACCAACTCATCGAACTGCTCCAGCTGCGCCGCTGTTGTTGCATTGCCGCGATCGTCAGCGCTAGCCAGATGACTCATCAATCGCAATTCCGAAACTGCAGAGCATTGTCGCAATCTCGAAAACAGTTGTGCCGCATCAGTAGGATCAAATCCCAATCGATTCATGCCCGTATCGAATTTGAGCCAGACCACAAACGAGCCACCAACGCAGGATTCGAGCAGCTCTATTTGCTCAGGACAATGCACCACAATCTCGAAATTGTGCGTCAGCGCCGCTCGCAGCTCATCGGCATTGAACACGCCGGCCAGCAAAACAATTGGTGTTTGGATGCCAGCCTCGCGAAGCTCGATCGCTTCGGCCAGTCTTGCCACAGCGAATGAATCTACATCACTGATGCTGCGAGCCACCGGCACCATCCCGTGGCCGTAGGCATTCGCCTTGATAACTGCCATTATTTTGGCGTCGGGACAGGATTTGCGGATGACGCCGAGATTGTGTTTTAGCGCATCGAGCCGGATAAGCGCTCGTGCTCCAAATGTCACGGATAACCCTCTTCCGAGTAGGTATCAGGCACCCAGTTTTCGAACTTGGTGTACCGGCCCACGAAAGTCAGCGGGAAATCACCGATCGGGCCATTACGCTGCTTGGCCACTGCGATATCTGCGATACCTTTGCGGGGTGTATCCTGGTTATAAACTTCCTCGCGATAGATAAACGCAATCATGTCTGCATCTTGCTCAATCGCACCGGACTCGCGCAGGTCGGACATTACGGGCCTCTTGTCAGTACGCTGCTCGACACTTCGATTGAGCTGGGACAACGCAATAACCGGAACTGAAAGCTCCTTCGCCAGTGCTTTCAATGAACGGGAAATCTCCGAAATCTCGGTTGCACGGTTCTCCGTGTTGCCCGGCACCGCCATCAGTTGCAGGTAGTCAATAACGATCAAACCGAGGCCGTGCTCACGCTGCAAACGACGGGCACGTGCCCGAATTTCTGTAGGTGACAGCCCTGCCGTATCGTCGATAAATATTGGCGCCTCGGACATCAACTGCACAGCGGTATTAATGCGCGACCAGTCTTCGTCCGGGAAGCGTCCCGTCCGAAGGTGAGTCTGATCGACTCGGCCCAACGATGAAATCATACGAAATGCCAGCTGCTGTGCCGGCATTTCCATAGAGTAGATTGCCGTTGGAACCTTCGACCCGATCGCCGCATTCTCGGCAATATTCACCGCCAACGTGGTCTTACCCATCGACGGTCGACCCGCAATAATGATCAAGTCACCTGGCTGCAGCCCAGCGGTCAATTTGTCGAATTCGGTGTATCCCGTGGAAATGCCGGTGATATCACCATCCGACTGATGCAAGAGATCAATTCGATCCACCGCGTCGGGCAAGATTTCTTTAAGAGGTTTGAATCCGGACTTGCCGCGCGCTCCTGACTCGGCAATCTCGAAAACCAGGCGTTCGGCATCGTCGACGATTTCGGCCGCACTACGACCTTCGGTTGCAAATGCCGCACCGCTGATTTCATTTCCTGCGGTAATCAGTGAGCGCAGCATGGAGCGCTCGCGAAGAATCTTTGCGTAAGATCTGGCGTTCGCGGCGCCAGGTGTTTCATTGGCCAGCGTTGCCAGGTATTCAAGCCCGCCAGCCTCTGCCAACCGGTCCGCGTTATCGAGCCATTCGGAAACGGTGACCACGTCACTGGGATTCGCCGACTCAGCCAGCGTGGCAATGGCTTCAAAAATCAGGCGATGGTCTTTGCGATAGAAATCAGCAGCGGTAACGACATCCGCAACTTTATCCCAGGACTTATGGTCGAGCATGAGACCGCCGAGCAAGGACTGCTCGGCTTCAATGGAATTAGGCGGTACCTTGAGTCGCTGTTCAGCGCCTCCTCCCGGTACCCCATCATCCAAAGCTCGTACCATTCAGGCTTTCTCCGGCCAGATTCAATTGGCCTTATTTATAACACGTTTTGTAGTAGGCGTTCTTACGTGCCTATTCGGCCGCAACCACTCGTACTTTGACGGTCGCATTTACTTCGCTGTGCAGGTGCACACCGATTTCATACTCACCCAGATCGTGAATCGGTCCGTCCGGCATGCGAACTTCGCTACGCTCTACTTCAACCTGAATTTCCTTCAAGGATTCAACGATATCAACAGGACCAACCGAACCAAACAGCTTGTCCTCGCTGCCGGCATTGGCAGAAATAACCAGCTCTACACCATCGACAGCTTTCGCGCGTTTCTTCGCCGCTGCTAACTCGTCTGCCGCCGCTTTTTCAAGCTCTGCACGCCGAACCTCGATTTCTTTGATGTTCTGCGGTGTCGCAAGCGCTGCTTTGCCTTGCGGGATCAGGAAGTTCCTGCCGTAGCCAGGCTTCACTTTTACAAGATCACCAATGTTGCCGAGGTTTTCAACGTTGTCTAAAAGAATGACGTTCATTTTCTGTCCTTCACTTACTGTTGTTTCGTCGCACGATCTCGGTATCGAAACCATGCGTCTGTATAACCTAATACCGCCAGTGCCGGAAACACGTACTGCGGTAACAAAATCGTCAGCACGTACACCGCGCTGACGGCGAATAGCGGTACAAAGCCCCTACTCTTGAGCCAATGCACCATGGCTGCAGCCTGCAACCAGAACACCGCAAAAAGTATCAATGCAATGCTCAATATCCAGGCCGCATCAAACACAAATGCGAAGACTGACGTTACCGCCAATAACACTGCAACAACGCGGCCAAAATTCAAATCTCTAAATCGCCCGAAGTGCGGCGATTTGTCAGGCAACTGCGAGTACATCCAGTAACCCAACATTATTATTGCGACAAGCCAGTACCAGGCGTTGATCGCAAACATCGCCACCACAATCGCGGCGAACTGCATATCCGTAGCGCCGATCATCAATTGCCACTGCTGCAATGACCCACTCAGGTTTTGCAGTAGCGGATCAGCGGCCATCAGATCCTGCCAAAAAACGACCGGATCACTTACCTGAACAAAAAACAGGCAAATACCAATCAATACAAACATCACTGACAATTGTAATGTCAGGGTCAGCGATCCGGTTTTTCGCATCACCATGGCCAGACCCATTACGGGCAACCACAACAACGCAACCTGTATCGCCAACTGTAACGCCGACCCTCCCCGGTCAAATGCGCTAGCGACGAGCTCGATCGCCAACAACACCGTCGCTGCAACAACTGCTATCAGCGAGGCTCTGCGTGCATCCAGCTGCAAAACCATCAGCAGCAAGATTGAACCGCTCAACATCGCAAGACCCGGCATCAGCATCGCGAATACCAGCGCGAAAATGGCATTCTGCGGCCGGGCGAGCAGCCAAGCGGCTACCGACGGCATCACTACGACTGGTGTAGCTTAGTGACGATCGGTATACGGCAACAGCGCCAGATAACGTGCGCGCTTAACTGCCGTCGACAACTGGCGCTGGTAATGTGCTTTGGTGCCAGTAATTCGACTTGGAACAATTTTGCCGGTTTCCGTAACGTATGCTTTCAGGAGATTCAGGTCCTTGTAATCAATTTCCTCAATCTTCTCAGCGGTAAAACGGCAGTATTTACGCCTGCGTGAATATCGACTCATGATTCTGCTCCTCAGGCGGTCTTTTCAACGGCTTCTTCTGCCGCTGCATCTGTTGATTCGGCCGCGGGCGCTTCTGCAGCGTCATCGGCGGGCTTTTCAGCCGGTGCCTCTTCGGCCTCAGCTTTTTCGGCTGGAGCTTCTTCGGCTTTAGCGTCTTCGGCCGGAGCCTCGTCAGCTTTCGCGTCATCAGCCGGCTTTTCTTCGGCAGGCTTGTCGGCACGCATAGCGGATTCGGCAGCGGCTTTCGCGTCACGACGCTCCTGCGCCTCGCGCTCTTTCGCTTTCTCTTCAGCGACAGCTACAGCCATTGGCGAAGCCTCGATTACTGCTTTGTCGCGCGAAATGATTAGATTACGCAGAACGGCGTCATTGAAGCGAAATGCACCTTTGATTTCATCAAGCGCAGGCTGTTCGCACTCAACGTTCATCAGAACGTAGTGAGCTTTGTGAACCTTGTTAATGGGGTGTGCGAGCTGGCGACGGCCCCAGTCTTCAGAACGGTGTACCGTTCCCTCGGAACCGGTAACAATGCCCTGGTACTTCTCAACCATGGCAGGTACCTGTTCGCTCTGGTCAGGGTGGACCAGGAACACGATTTCGTAGTGTCTCATTGTAGACCCTTGTGGATTACAGCCACCCGGCTATCCGGTGCGGCAAGAGTTAGCAGTCCGAGGACTGCCCTGCATTTAGGCAGGGAGGCGCATCCTACCCGCTGCCAACCTGCGACGCAAGCCGAAAATCGTTGGTTTTCAGCGTCTTTGGCGCAAGATTTCGTACAGACAGACGCCGGTCGCTACCGAGACATTCAGGCTGGATACCGCGCCCTGCATCGGGAGCTTGGCCAGCTCATCGCAACGCGCCGCAATCCCTTTACTCAGGCCAGTCTCCTCACGGCCCATGACCAGCACCAGCGGTCGATTCAAATCGACGTCGTAGAGAGTCTGTGAGCCCTTGTCGCTGGTTCCGAGGATCGTGACACCATAGTCGGCCAACCAGCCCAAAACACGGGTTAGATTGCCAACCTGGGCAAATGGCAGCTGCTCTGCGGCTCCGGCGGCCACCTTGCTAACGGTTGGCCCGAGAGCAGCAGCACCGTGCCGCGGCACGACGATCGCATCGACCCCAGCCGCATCGGCCGTACGCATACAGGCCCCCAAATTGTGTGGATCCTGCACACCATCCAGCATCAGCAGCGTGAGATGTGAATCTATCGATTGCAGGCGCTCCTCCACCAGTGATCGCAGCCCGGCCTCGTCAAGGAGAGTGCTGCGCCGAACCTCAACAACGACGCCCTGGTGGCGCGACTCACCGCTGATCTGCTGCAAGCGAGCACGATTGGCCGCCTGGATCTCGATGCCATGATTCTTGGCTGTAGCAATGAGCGCTTCGACTCGCGGATTGGCGGTTTGGTATTCCGCGTAGAGCCGTTGCACATCGTCCACGTTGCCAGACAGCAATTGCTCCACAGCCCGGAGACCGGTGACATAGTTGGACTTGCTCACCGTTTGCCCTTGCTCTTGCCCTTGCCCTTGCTCTTACCCATTGCCAAATCCTTGTACTTGTTCTTGCTCTTCTTTGGACTCTTATTCCGACTTGATTCCGCATCCACAGGCCGAAAGTCGATCTTGCGCGTATCCAGGTCCACCCGGTGCACCCGTACCTGCATGGCGTCGCCGAGCGAATACGCCTTGCCGGTGCGCTCTCCGACAAGCCGCTGTGAGCCTGATTCAAAGTGATAGTAGTCATTGGCCAGGCTGGTCACATGCACCAGTCCGTCGATCTGCAATTCGGCGATTTGCACAAACAGACCGAAATTCGTGACGCCGGTGACGACCCCCGGGAATTCTTCGCCAACACGGCTCTCCATGTATTCGCATTTCAGCCAGGCCTCAACATCACGAGTCGCGTCTTCCGCACGGCGTTCGTGCGACGACGTAATCGTGCCGAGCCGATCCATATCGCCGGCACTGTAGTCATAACGCCCCGGCTTGCCACCGCGCAGGATGTGTCGAATAGCTCGATGTACTAATAGATCGGGGTAGCGACGAATGGGCGACGTAAAGTGTGCATAAGCGTCCAGCCCGAGGCCAAAGTGACCGATGTTTTCTGGCGTGTACTCAGCATGTGTTAATGAACGAAGCATCGACATTGATATGGCCGCGCTATCGGGCCGATCTTTCACCTGCTTCAATAAATCATTGAACTGGCGCGAATCGACGTGCTCCGGGTGCGGCACCTTCAAGCCCAGCGAAACCAGGTAGAGGCGCAGCTCATCAAAGCGCTCGACGTCTGGTTTGGGATGCACACGATACAGACCGGGTATTTTGTTCTTGCGCAGGAACTTGGCGGCCTCAACGTTCGCCGCGATCATGCACTCTTCAATCAGTTTATGGGC
>JBPCXZ010000059.1:0-3590 GCA_051008055.1 Woeseiaceae bacterium | reverse complement strand
TCGACGATCTTGTGCACTTTCTTGATCTTCACCGCGTGGCCGTCTTGACCTTCGTGATCAATGAACTGCACGTCACTGTCGTAACCGGAAGACTCCAGTAGCGACTTGATTGCCTGCTGCGTTGTTTCGTCGATCGGCTGCGGAGAAAAAATCACCGTTCCGCTCTGCTCGTGCAGGGCCTCAACCCTTACATCACGAATGACATGTACGTTGACGTCCTCATCGCCGTCTTTCGAGACCCAGTGTACTCCGTCACCATCGGCTTCATCGAAGTCCTTCATTTCAATCGTCTCACCGTCGACGTTAAAACTGAAACCATCTTCGTTACGCGTAATCAAGATGGACCGTCCGGATTCGTCAACGATTGATCGGGTCTCGCCAACCTGCAACTCGTGCAGATCGAAGCCAAGATCGTCACTATTCAGAAAGAAACTCACGCCTTCGCCGGACTCGCCTGCGATGACTTCTACAGCCATCGTGTGTTTCGCGTCCTCACCCGCCAGCGTGCTAAATGCCATTCCGCTTATGAAAACACCAAGCAGTATATTTCGATAAATTCTCACGTTTGTGCCCCTTGTAATTTGTTGTACGACTCTATTGATGCGCTATGTCGCCAAATCGTCGCAGCCGGTACGTCAAATATTGTAGCGGCGCATTACGGTGACCGCCGAGGTGCCAGCGATCAAGTGCCAGAGACTCCACACCGCAGCCATAGCCGCGGCCCCGCCAAGGCCCTGAAATTGTGCGAGCAAGATGACCAGTGCCAGGCCTGAATTCTGGATTCCCACCTCAAACACAAGCGCCCGGCGTGTCGCGGTATCAGCACGCAGAACTAATCCGGCCACCGCTCCGGTGGCCAAGGCAGCAGCATTATGAAGCACGGTAATCCCGACGAGCATGGGCATGGCCGGCAACAGAATGGGCAAAAACTTGATACTGCCGATGATGATGGCCGCTACGAGAGCAATCGACCCGACCATCGCCACCCTCTTTTGCAATCTTCGCGCGAAGCCCGGATCTCGAGCCACCACCAGCATGCCTGCAACTAACGGTATCACCAGCAACATGGTCGTTTGTGCCAAAAATGAGAGCGGACTGAATTCGATACTTTCCAGCAGCATCGCCGTGGGCGCATAAGCCTGTGACCAGAACAGTATCTGCATTGGCGTCAAAACGGCAGCCAGAACGCTTGAGATAGCGGTGAGCGATACCGAATATGCGACGTTGCCAGCTGCAAGGTACGTAAAGTAGTTTGAAACTACCCCGCCGGGGCAGCAAGCAACCACAAACATTCCCAGCGCGATCGACGGCGCAGGTTCGATCAGTAACACGAGTAGGTAAGTCACCAGCGGCAGCGCCGCAATCTGAGCGAACACTCCACCCAATAGCAGCACGCGACGTTGCAGTAGTAAGTAAAAATCTTTTGCCGAGAGATTCAGCGCGATGCTGAACATTAGCAGCATCAAAGCCAGCGCGAGAGCGATCTGGCCGAACGGGTCGAGGACTATCCGTAGTTGGTCGAGTTCAGAAATATCCATATGAGCGACATCGTATCAGGAGGGAATTGAATTGGACTCCCTCCTGATAATCGATGCGGCTCGTTTCATACATCGTCCATGGATTCGCTGATCGAAAATTGCAGCGGAATGTTGTTGCCGTTTACGACACAAGAGGTTGCGTACTCGCGTATGGCGCTATCACTATTCTCGTTATACAAGGACGTCTCGATAGTCAATTTGTAGCCTACCGTACGTTCCTTGACGCCAACAACAGCGTGCATGACGCGGGTCGCATCGTCGTAGTTCGCGCGTTCGGCCACTACTTCAACACAGGAATTGATCTCTGCGTCGATCTCGGTCCATTGTTCCTGTTTAGCCGACGCCTGTCCTGAAATGAACAAAATTGTCGCAATTCCCAAAATACCCTTGCCTGTCAGTTTCGTGTGGTTCATGTCTCTCTCCTCAGTTTACTCAGTAATCAGAATGTTCATTCTGTTTTGGTCAAAAAAAACGCCGTCTATTCTGTCAACGACGCCAATGTACTTTCGACGACTCCATGCAACGCAGCCTCTTCAAACCCGGTCCGCCCCAGAACTGCCAGGCCGAACATCGTGCTTGTTAGAAGCTCGCCCGCCGCCCGGACATCGACATCAGCCCGAATCTCACCCCGTTCACGGGCAGACTCGAGGCCGATTGAGAATGCTTTCGACATTCGCTTGATGAATTTGTGCAGGACCTCCCGGATTTCCTCATCTTGGGGTGCCAGCTCCATAGCTGTGTGAACAAACAGGCAGCCCTTTCTCTCCTCAATGCTGCACATATCCTGTACCCGACCCGCAAATAATTCGCGAATGTGATCCAGGGACGCATCGGGCTCCAACAGACGAAGAAACGACTGTCTGCCCATGCGATCGGCGAACAGCTCCAATGCCTGTTCGAACAGTTCTCGTTTGTTGCCGAACTCGTTGTACAAGCCGTAGCGGCTGACGCCGGTCGTCTGCACGATGTCCTCCATCGAGGTTTCTGAATAGCCTTTGGAGGCAAACAGATCCATGACGCTCGTAAGAGCGCTGGAGGGATCGAATGTGCGTGTTCTAACCATGCAAAACAGAATACTCATTCTGTTTAGAGATGTCAACACCGATTTTCGGAAATTGCTTGGACAGCAGCATCGGCTTTGAACTAAGCTCCGCCGCTGACTTTGTAGACCCCACAGGCACGATGGAATATGGCATCCACCCCGGTAAGCCAGCTAGGACAGGCAATTGAGCAAGGCGATTTCATCGTCACCGCTGAAATCACGCCGCGTCTGACCGGTAGCGCAGACGACGTACTGGAACAGGCCCTGCCACTCAAGGGCAAAGCAACCGCCGTCAATGTCACAGACGGAGCCGGCGCTCGAGTAGCAATGTCCAGTATCGCGGCATCTGCGATTCTGGCACGCAATGGCATAGAACCAGTCATGCAGATGACCTGTCGTGACCGCAATCGCATCGCCATTGCCGCAGACCTTATCGGCGCGGCCGCACTGGGTATTCAGAACATTCTGGTACTGACAGGAGATAAACCTGGCGCAGGAGATGAGCCGGAAGCTAAAGGCGTATTCGACTTCAACGCCAACGACATCATTACGCTGGCACGACAGATGACGGTCGACGGGACCATCAACTCGGGACGAGAGCTACAGAACCCTCCCAGTTTTGTGCTCGGCGGAGTCGATGCGCCGTTTGACCCGCCCGCCGACTGGCTGCCCGAAAAACTGGCTGCCCGTAGCGCTCTTGGCATGCAATTTATTCAGACGCAGTTCTGCTATGACCCGGAAGTAACACAGCGCTATGTCGAACGCCTCGGTGAGCATGGTTTATTGGACAATGTTGCGCTCATTCTCGGAATTGGCCCAATCGCCTCATTGCGATCAGCGAAATGGATGGACCAAAATCTGTTTGGCGTCTCAATACCCGAAGCAGTGATGCAACGCCTTGAAAATGCGGACAACGAGGCAGCTGCAGGCCACCAGATCTGCGTGGAACTGATTGAACGCTACCGAGATATGCAGGGTGTAGCCGGCGTGCACATCATGGCACCGGCCCA
>JBPCXZ010000058.1:0-8235 GCA_051008055.1 Woeseiaceae bacterium | reverse complement strand
ATGTTTCGTGTACAGCAGAACACCATGGAGCAGCTGCTCATGTTCTTGCCGGCACTTTGGCTGTTCGCCGAGGCGGTGAATCCGCTCTGGGCGGCGGGGATGGGTGGGGTCTATTTGCTTGGCCGCGCAATATACAGAATGGCCTATGTGAAGGACCCTAAGGGCCGCTCGGCAGGATTCATGCTCACCGTACTGCCGACCACTGTGATGCTTATCTGGGTGTTGGTGGCCACCGTATACGGCCTAATTTAAGTAAAGTGTACTTGACATCGGGTGTTCACTTGGCTACTTTGTGTAAAGTAAACTTTACATTTAGACAAAGGAACAAGACAAATGAGTACTGATAAACCCGAGCTGAGCAATTGGGAAGCGGAAACCGCAAAGAACACCGTGCGGTTGGCATTCTGGACGATCGCCTGGGTCGTTTCATTGGCGCTAGCTACTTTCGGCCCAATGTTTATCTGGGAATCAGGAACCCTGCCCAGCATTCTGGCAATCGCGGCAAATCTCGCGATTGGAGTGGGCATGATTCTGGCAAACAAGCATCACTTGCAGGGTCTGGATGAGTTGCAAAGAAACATGCAGCTCGAGGCGATGGCAGTGTCACTCGGCGTTGGGCTGATCACTGGCCTTGCGTTCTCTACCATGGATATCGTGAACCTCATTAATTTCGATGCTGAAATTTCTCATATGGTGATCCTGATGAGTATCACCTATGCCATCAGTCTCACGATCAGCCGCAGAAAGTACCGGTGAAGAATTGCCTGAAAGTATTGCGCGCACAGCGCGATTGGACCCAGGCGCAGTTGGCGAAAGAACTGGATGTCTCTCGCCAAACCATTAACGCCTTGGAAAAAGGCAAGTTCGATCCGAGCTTGCCATTAGCCTTTAAAGCAGCGCGCCTGTTCGGACTGTCAATCGAGGAAATCTTCGACGACGGAGAATAAGTATGCACTGATGGCGTCTAGCTTCGCGCCGTGTGTATTTGCGAAAACAATCACGCCGTCGCCATGTCCGGGGCGGAAATCGAAAAGGGCGCTAACACCGGGATCGCCGCCGCCGTGATTCCAAACAACGAGTCCGTTTGGCAACTCGCGCTGACTCCAAGTGATTCCTTCGCCGCTGAACATCAGCCGCACGCTAGATTCCTTTAGAACTCGAGCACCATTGAGCTGACCACCGCCAAGCAACATCAATTGATACATCGCCATGTCGTTGGCACTGGTTCTCAGGAAGCCATCGGCGAAATTGGGGTGGTCATAGATGCAGTCCGCAAACAGTCCTTCGAATTCGGCCGGCGGGATTTCGCCGTTGATCAAAGCAAGATCTACGCCTCCCCAGCTAGGGCTATCGATCTCGCCATTAGAAACACGAGCATACGGTGTGACATGCTGCTCCTTGTCAACGTTGGAGACCAACCAGGTGGTGTTTTCCATGCCGAGTGGCTCGAACAGTTCTTCGCGGCAATAGTGATCAAAATCTCTATTGGTGACGACTTGAACCAGGTAGGCGAGCAGTGCGAATGCGACGTTGTTGTACTCGTACTGTTCACCCGGGGCCCAGGCGTGAAAATTTTCGGCCACGTCAAAAAACTCGCCACCAGGCTGAAAGTAGCCGTCAATCCAACGCTGTAAGGGCACCTCGGAAGCACCACATTGGTAGCCGTGACCGTAACTTGAGCCGTCTGCCAGCGACGAGCGATGAGTCAATAACTGCATGACAGTAATGGGCGTAGCCGGATGATGCGGGTTCAGTATAGGCAGCGGGAGATGGTCGTTTATATTGTCATCGAGCTGAATCAGGCCCCGTTCGACACATTGCATGATGACTGTTGTTACGACCGGTTTCGAAGTCGAACCGATATTCTGGATCGCGTCTGGTGTCATTGGCACACGTTGTTCAATATTCGACCAGCCAAACCCACGCGAAAGAACGACAGCGCCATCATGAACGGCCGTCACCGCAAGCCCCGGGATATGGTGGAACCGCATCTGTTGTTGGATGAAATCATCCAACGTGGAGTCCGATTCGCGTACGCCGCAACCGGCAAGCGCAGACAGGGCAGCACTGCTGCAACATTGCATGAATGTTCTGCGGGTTAGCCTGGTCAAAGGCTTACCGACTCACCGGTGGCCGGCTGTCGGACATGAGAGTGTCCAGCCGCTTTTGCGCAGCGCGTGGATTCCTTAGGTCCTGCGGCTCAAGCATTTCGCAGCCATCACGAATCATTTCTTCGACGGTCGTTGGATAGTGCCTGCACTCATCCGGACGATCGAAGTAAATGCGGCAGGCATACTTCTCCTGATTGGGTAGCTTGCGTAACCAGGGACAGCGCAGCATCTGCTTACCTGTTGTCGGACTGAACCAGATTTCGCCACCAGCAATATAATCGGCTATGTCAGGCCGGTGCTGTTCCCACCATTCGATTTCGTCTGCGGTGACAGACAGGCCGCCGCCACCATACAAGGTGCAACACTTGCCGCATTGGTTGCAGTCCTTCACAGATCTTCAGGAATTCATCGCGCGCGCAAGTTTGCGCTTCGCATCATTTAACGCGGTCTTGTCTTTGTCTTTAGATTTCTCGATCTCACGAAGCTCGTTGAGTGCGGTTTCAACGTCGGACCCTTTCAACCAGTCGACAATGGTCGATGCCTGGTCAGCATTGTCACTGGTGATCGATGAAGAATCGCCATCAAGAATATTGACGCGGTGCTTACAGACATTACTGAAGGTTCCAGCCGGGCAGTTGCAGATTGCGGTAAGGCTGTCGCCATCTTTGATGAATATAATTTCATACGGATCCTTCGAGGATCCTTTGACAAGAAATGTCAGTTCTTGCATTGCGCTATCCGCTTAAGACCAGGTCCCCGGCGTGGGTTCTGGTGTAACAAATTTCGTTCGCAAGTTTTCGATCAACTCAGATTGTTCGGCGGTCAATTCACCATCAGCCGAACAGACGATGGTTATCATTTCGAACATCGAATCTGCCTGTTCCTTCGTGAAACTATCTTTATTCTTGTCGGCCAGACCGTTGAGCTGCGAATCGATAACTTGCGGTGCCCCGAGCAAGTGTACCGCAGAACCAACGAGCTCAGATGACTGCTGCGGGTTCAGCGAAAAGACAGAGGCGAACTGTTCCAGGGCAACCCGTTTCTGTTCAGCGCTGATTGTACCGTCGAGCTTTGCTGTGCCGAGTATTAACAGGGAGGCGACGTGCATTGGGTCCTCGATCGAATAAATCGGATCGGCGTTATATTCTTTCATCCACTTGCGCTTGCGCCGCCAATGGAATGGGTTGAAGCCGCCAAGATCAATGCCCAAGCGGTCGAGCAAATAAAAGAGGGTCACCAGGGATCCAAGAAAAGCGATTAGAATGTGCATGAGTTATCCAATACGGACGGGAATAAAGACGTCCTATAGGCGCGTCATAGTTGATCCGGTGGAAAAACCTCGGGGCTCGGCGGTGACAGGAACCTGCCGTGTGAGTGTCGACACATAATTACCCGGCACTTCAAACGACTCTTCCAATTCACCGACGATCGTCGAACTGCTTGCATAGGCAGTGAATTCGTATTCGACCGTGTAGGAATCCCTTCCGGGGTTATTAATGTCGATTAGTAGCTCGCAATTCGATTCATCGCACTCGTGATCGATATTAACCATGATGCCTGGCTGGGATGGACCGCAGGCCGTTATGAGTGCGCTGGCTACGACGAGTGTCAAAATCTTCAAGGAGCCTTTCATACTGATTCCCATATGTTTTTTTATTTTGGAATTCAGCAACTTACTGATTTTGTGGGCCAGACTCAACTCGGCGCCTCTGTAATCCGCGATATACTAAGAAAATGACGAAATCTGATGTTCTCGAGCACCTTAAGTCGAACCAGGACGCGCGCGGGATTGCGCATTGGCAGGATCACAAGGAAAAGTCTGGCGGGCTACAGAGCTACGGTGTCGGGCTGACCAAGCTGCGTAAATACGCCAAGACCATCGGCGTCGATGCGAAGCTGGCCAAACAGCTTTGGAACTCAAAGGTCTACGAAATGAAGATCATTTCGTTGCTAATCGATGATCCGAAGAAGATAACCGTGGAGCAGGCCGAGGCACAGGTTGACCAACTAAAGGGCGGCTACCTGGCTCATGTGTTTTCTTCCTGTGATGCCAAGCTGGCCAAGACGCCCTTCGTCGTTGAACTTGCCGACCAATGGATCAAGAGCAAAGACCAGGAACGAAAGCGCTGCGGGTACGGATTGCTTTATGAAATCTCGAAACAAAAAAAGAAGAGCGCCCCGGATGATGAGTATTTTCTTGGGCACATTGCGACCATAGATAAGACCTACGCAAAGCAGAACATAGACATTGTTCTGGCGATGGGCGGTGCCTTGTTGGGCATCGGGAAGCGGAATAAGAAAACCAATGCGGCAGCCTTAAAGGTGGCGAGAAAGATCGGGCCAATTGACTTCGACCCAGATGGTCGCTGCGACCCTATGGATGTATCAAAACATCTGACCAGTGACTACGTGAAACAGAAACTGGGAATCTAGGCGTCGCCCGGGCACAGCGGCGCTTTCCTACTCTCAAGATACCCAGTCAAAAGTTCTCGCAAGCGCCGTCTGTCAAAACTCTGATAATGACCGGGTCTGACTTCATCGGCCGGCAGCTGCAGCAGTTTCTCCATTGTGATGATGTACTCGTCGATCACGGAATCTTCCAGTTCATCTAGCAATTCGCCATCGTAGACGATGTCTCCGGAGAAAAACTGCTTGCTCTTTGGGTTGTACAGGCCGATCGAACCGGAAGAATGACCGGGCAGGTGTGCAACCTCGAATGCCTTGTCGCCCAAGTCAATAACATCGCCATGTCGAAGCGCCTGAGCCTGTGGGCATGACTGCACAACGTAGTTGTCTGCACTGAATCCAGCATAGGGTAGCTGCGAAAAATCCTTGAGTCGTATCCAGCCGAAGTCCGGTGTGCTCATGATCTGCCGTTGGTCGCCACTACGCAGAGCTTGCAGTTCATTCTCGTGAATATAAACGTCATCGAATTCATGACAACAGCCAGCATGATCAAAATGTACGTGACTGGCGACTACTTTAAGTGGCTTGTCGACGACATCGGCTACGTAACGTTTCAAACTCGATACACCGAGGCCTGTATCGAACATCAGGTAGGCGTCACGTCCTTTGATCAACCAGATATTGGCGCGCATCTCCGGCGCGTAGTGCGCCTCTGTGATGCAAAACAGGTCATCGCGAATGCGGTCGGTCTGGTACCAGGGTTGTTTAAAGGATTGTTTCACTCGTTTTCTGCGGTGACGACCAGCTGTGTGTCGCCGTCAATGTCTTCCGAAACGTTAAATACGATGGGTCGACAACAAACCTGACAGTCTTCGACGTAAGACTGGCCGACTTCCGACATATCCACGAGTACGTCGAGCGATTCACCGCAATAGGGGCAGTCAATCTTTCTCTCCAACAGATCCATTTGGTTTTTCTACCAGCGGTGCAGTTGGACGCCGGTTCCTGCCGGAAACGTAGTTGTTCCCAACGCGAGTTCGACGTAGCCGGCGGTGCCGCTCAACGCCGTGAAATCACCTGATGTGTTCGTCTGCACGGGCATCGCCAGCACCTGTCCACCGACGGCGGATACCAGCTTTACCGGCAAGAAACAGGTGAGTTGTGGTTTGAAGACGTATTCCTGCGCGAGGCTTGCGAATTCGGGTGGCGATTCCAGCAGCCCAGCGGCTGAATTGAGCGCAGGGATCACATACTGCCGGCAACAGACCAGGGCCGAGACCGGATTGCCGGGCAGGGCGAAAACGGCCTGACCATCAGGCCCCATACCAAACCACATCGGCTTGCCCGGTCGCTGGCTGATCCTGTGAAATACTTTCTCGACGCCCAGTTCCTTGAGGACTTCCGGTACATAGTCTGCTTTGCCCATGGATACGCCACCGGACAGTATCAGTACGTTGGCTTCAGCCAGGTGAGTCGCGATGCGCTCTTTGAGCTTGCTGGTTTCATCCACTATGTGGTCGTGCTGAGCGTTACTGAAGCCGTGTTTATCCAGCAACGCGATCATCGCAGGGCCATTCGACATACGAATCTGGTGCGGTTCGATGGGCTTACCGGCCGGCACGAGTTCGTTGCCGGTGGAAATAACGCGAATAGTCGGTGCAGCACTGACCGCCACGTCTGTAAGGCCACACGATGCAATGATCGCGATGTCCATTGGCGAAATGCGAGCACCAGAGTTCAGCAGTCGTGCATTCCTGGCATGATCCGATCCGCGTGGATGAATGAACTGATGTCGTTGCGGTGAATAGTCCGCCTCCAGAGTCACGTTACCGTTATCTGCCGCAGTACGTTCAACCGGAATGACGCAATCGGCGCCGGCCGGCAGCGATGCGCCGGTCATAATTTCTATACAGCTGCCGCCTTCAAGCGCTAGCGCCGCGTCACCTGCTGCCTGCATGGCCTGTAACGGAAACTCTGTATTTCCCTTCTCGAAATCATCAAACGCAATCGCAATACCGTCCATTGTGACTCGATCGAAAGGTGGCTGGTCACGTTCGGCTGTTACTGTTTGTTGCAATACCCGGCCAGCGGCTTCGTCAACACTAACTGACTCTGTCTTTGCCGCTGACATTGCGGCCTTGATGGCGGCGGTCGCTTCGGCCGTGGTCAGCACGGCTTTAGCCTGCGGACCTTTCGCGGGCAATTGCGCGATGGCCAATGTCGCGGCGCAGGTATACGCCGTCCCAGTCTATTTTGTCGGCTGCGTTGTAGGCACTGTTGGCGGCGCTGGCGACAGACTCGCCCAGGCCAACCACGCAGAGTACGCGACCGCCACTGGTTACGACTTTGCCGTCGACTTCGCCAGTGCCGGCGTGAAAGACTTTCTGTGCATCGCTCTTGATGTCATCCATGCCGCTGATGACTGCACCCTTTGCGTAGCTTTCCGGGTAGCCGCCTGCTGCTAGCACCACGCCCAACGATGCGCGCTCGTCCCAGATTGCTTCCTGGTTTGCCAAAGTGCCGTCCAGGGTTGCCTTGCAGATGGCGACCAGGTCGGACTTGAGTCGCATCATGATTGGCTGCGTTTCCGGGTCGCCCATGCGGCAATTGAATTCAATCACCTTAGGTGTGCCGTCGGCCATGATCATGAGCCCGGCGTACAGGAAACCAACGTAGTTAGCGCCGTCCGATCGCATACCCTGCAGAGTAGGGCCAATCACCTCGTCCATGATTCGTTGTTCGATGTCGGCGGTGACCACCGGGGCAGGCGAATAGGCTCCCATGCCGCCCGTGTTCGGCCCGGTGTCGCCTTCGTCGCGAGCTTTGTGGTCCTGGGAGGTTGCCATCGGCAACACGGTTTCGCCGTCAGAAATAATAATGAAGCTGGCTTCTTCGCCGTCAAGAAATTCTTCGACGACGATGCGCGCTCCAGCGTTGCCAAATTTGTTGCTGGCGAGCATATCGGTCGCCGCGGCTTCCGCTTCCTCAACCGTCATCGCAACTATCACACCTTTGCCCGCGGCAAGTCCGTCGGCTTTGATGACAATCGGTGCGCCCTGTTCGCGGATGTACGTCAGGGCCGGTTCGAGCTCGGAAAAATTCTGGTACTCAGCTGTGGGAATGTTGTGGCGCGCGAGAAAGTCTTTGGCGAATGCTTTCGAGCCTTCCAGTTGCGCGGCTTTTGCGCTGGGGCCGAAGCAGGGCAGGCCAAGTGCATCGAAGTGATCGACGATCCCGGCAACTAGTGGTGCTTCCGGACCAACGATGGTGAGCTCGACGTTCTCATCCTGAGCGAGTTTCGCCAACGCATCGATATCGTCCGCGGAGGTTGCGATATTGCGGCACTTGGCTTCCAGCGCGGTACCGGCATTACCCGGTGCAACAAGAACTTCGTCAACATCAGAAGACTGAGCGCACTTCCATGCCAGTGCATGTTCTCGTCCGCCGCTGCCGATGATCAAAATCTTCATTAGTGTCTGAAGTGTCGCATGCCTGTGAAGACCATGGCCAGACCGTGCTCATTGGCGGCAGCAATAACTTCGTCGTCGCGCATCGAGCCGCCCGGCTGGATGATGGCGGCGATGCCAGTTTCGGCCGCCGCGTCGATACCATCACGAAACGGGAAGAAGGCATCGGACGCCATTACCGAGCCCTTAACCGACAAGCCCTCGTCTGCGGCCTTTATTGCTGCGATTTTGGTGCTGTATACACGGCTCAT
>JBPCXZ010000057.1:0-3642 GCA_051008055.1 Woeseiaceae bacterium | reverse complement strand
ACAGAGTTTGGCGACAGTTCGCTGGACTTTACTTTGCACGCCTATCTTCGGCAGCTGTCTGACAGGATGCCAATGGTGCATGACATTCATAATGCTGTACTAAAAGCGTTGCACGAAAACGATATACACATACCGTATCCACAACGGGATATTCATATTCGATCGACAGTAAAGGATGCAGAATGATCAGGCCGTATCCACATTCGCTGGTCATGCTCAGCTTTATTATGGTCGCATCAGGCGCTCTGGCGGATGACCAAGCAGCCATAGAGCCGATGAGCGATGTCGATACGCACGACGTGCCCGTACACAACGCGTTGGAGACCAAGTACTGGCTTTCTGCTGTTGATCTGTTCGCAACTCGCGCCTTTAATGTGACCGCAGACGGATCGGTTACGCCGCAGATACCACGGCAGTACGTCGATTTTGAATCGGATTTGGACGTCGATGATTCGCCGGAACTGTACATCGTCGAGTTTCGCTGGCGGTTTGCGGCACGGTGGAACCTCGGCCTGCAGTACTTTCAATCTACTCGCAGTGGCCGCAGGACCCTGGAGCGAACAATCGAGTGGAATGACACGATCTTTGACATTGGTGCGGACGTCAGGGCGAAGACCGAGATTGATATCACCCGAATTGTTCTGTCCTACCACTTTATCAGGAAGAAAGGCCATGACTTCCGGTTGACAGGTGGCGTTCACTGGTTGGACATTGCTGGCCGGATCAGTGGCGAAGCGACGCTTGGTGATGGTTCCACGGAGTTTGCCGCGAGCACAGCTTCGGCTTCGCTACCCATTCCAAATGTGGGTGGCGTGTACATGTACTCACCCTCGTCAAAATGGCTCCTAGGTCTGCGTGCGGACTGGTTTTCCGCCAGTGTCGGCGACTATTCGGGCGGCATCTGGAACGTTATGGCGAATGTGAATTACCAGGTTGGAGAAAATGTAGGGTTGGGTTTTGGCTACCAGTTTTTTCAACTGCACGGGGAGGTTACGGACGACGGCTGGCGCGGTGACCTGCGAGTACGTTTCGATGGACCATTCCTTCAATTGTCAGGCTTTTGGTAGGGCCAAGTGCGCCGTTCAATACATGAGTCGGTGATTCTTATCACCCAGGGTAGACAATGATTCGTTATACATTTTTCCTATTTTTAGTATCAGTATTCGTCGTCCATTCGCCGGAAAGTCTTGCGTCCGACAAGCCTAAGCTCGTGCTGCAAGTGACTGTCGACCAGCTGCGTGGCGATCTGCCGACACGCTACTACGATCGACTGGGCGAAGGCGGTTTTCGCTACCTGTGGGAGTCCGGTGTGGTGTTTCGCAATGCGCATCATGCGCACGCTAATACCGAAACGATCGTTGGCCATACTACGCTTGCCACGGGAGCTCATCCGTCATCGCATGGAATGATTGGCAATATTTGGTTCGATCGAGAGCTAGGCTACACGACGTATAATATTGAAGACGCGAATTACAAACTGCTAACTGCGGGCGCTGCAGTGGATGCCGACACAGAAATTGATCCAACGCAGCGCGCTGCGCGCAGCGAAGGTCGATCGCCAAGCGCGATCATGGTAACAACATTCTCAGATGAGCTGCGCAGCGGTACAGGTGGTCGCGCCAAGGCAATAGGCGTTTCGGTTAAAGATCGTGGTGCCGTGTCGATGGCAGGACACGCCGGCACGGCGTATTGGTTTTCCAAGGCAAGCGGCGAATTTGTCACGAGCAACTATTATATGGACCGGTACCCGGATTGGGTAACGACGTTCAATGAGCAACAGCCGGCACAGCGCTATGCGAACTCGTCATGGGAGCTATTGCAGCCCCGGGATACCTACCTGTTTGGTGCAAGTGATGATCGGCCCTGGGAGACCGACGTGGGTGGCTTCGGCAGGACCTTCCCACACAGCTTCGGTGACGGCAGCAGCCCGTATTTCACAACTTGGCTAACCTTGAGTTCCGCTGGCGACGAACTGGTGCTCGATTTTGCCAAGCAAGCGTTGCTTGGGGAAAATTTGGGCAAGGGCGAAGTTACCGATTATCTGAGTGTCAGTTTCTCGTCGACGGATTACGTCGGTCACGTGTTCGGTCCGTCGAGCCTGGAAGCAGAGGACAATATTTTGCGCCTCGATCGTGCCCTGGCAGACCTCTTCGCTTTTGTCGACAAACACGTAGGCCTTGAGAATACGCTCATCGTGTTGTCGGCAGATCACGGTGGACCCGATACGCCGGGCTATCTTAATAGCCTCCGCATTCCTGCGGGTTATGTAGATCCTGATACCTGGGAGAAAGACGCCGCGATCGAACGCATCAAAGCGGAGTTCGATATCCAAGGTGAGTTGATCGAAGCCTACAATCACCCGTACCTGTATTTAAGTACCGACGTTAAAGCAGATCAAACTATCGACCAGCGCTTACTGGAAGATGCCGTTGTTGCGGAACTCTCGAACTTCGAAGGAGTATCACTGGCAATTTCGAGCTCAGCATTGCAGCGTGGCAATCTTCCGGATACGCAGCTAATAAGCACCGTTATCAATAATTTCAATGCAAAGCGCTCTGGCGAAGTGTTTATCGTTTTTGAGCCGAACTGGTTTATCAATGATTTCGACGGATTGACGGTTGCTTCAACGCACGGGTCCCCATGGAACTACGATACTTACGTACCGATAGTTTTCGCAGGCCACGGATTAATCCCAGGAGTGATAAACAGGCACGTGCAGACTGTAGACGTTGCCGTTACCCTGTCGGCCTATTTAGGTATCAAATTCCCCTCTGGCGCTGCGGGCAATCCGCTCGTGGAGGTACTGGAAAAGTAGTTTCAACATGTTTTACGAGTCAACAAACCCAACCAGGTATAGGTCGATGCTGCGGCTGTGTGCCACATTGCCGCTTGTGTACGCAACATTCTCCATATCACCAAATGTGTACGCTCAGGAAAGAAACGAAGTCCGGGAAGAGCTCGAGGAGCTCAGAGATATAAGACGTGACTTCGAGCTCATGCAGCACGAGTCGCTACTGGTCCCGGGTATGGAATCGCTCGGCGTCGAGAATATTCAGGCAGAAGAGGGCTGGCTGAAGAAATTCGCAAGTAAGTGGCCGAAGAACCTGGTCATTGCACCTATTCCAGGTTATTCGCCACAGCTGGGCTGGAATTTGAAGCTGGCCGGCGGTTATTTCATGGATCCGTCGGATCCCGAGTCCAAGAGTCCGCCTTCCGTCATTGGTGGCGCAGTAATGTTTTCGGAGAATGGCAGTTCTGCATACGCTGCCGGAACATACCTGCATTTGCTGGATGACAAGCTGCGGATTCAGATCGGTGCAGGCTACGCGGATGTAAAGTACACATACTTTCTCAACGACATCATCGACGGATCCAGGGACTTGAGCCTGGATATTGCACAGGAGGGTCCGCTTTTTTTTACCAAGGGTACGTGGCGAGTCTGGAGGAAAATGTATCTCGGCGTTGGTTATCTTGGCGGCAGCGTTGACACTCGACTAAGGCGGCCAGACGATCTTTTGCCGGGATTGCCGCCCGATCTTATTCCCAACGTCAAACTTGACCTGGGAGCCATCATAATTCCACTGGAAATTGATAGCCGGGATAACAACCAGTTTCCGCGAGAGGGCTGGAAAATAGATGGTG
>JBPCXZ010000056.1:0-11132 GCA_051008055.1 Woeseiaceae bacterium | reverse complement strand
GCTGCAACAGCGGGCCACGGCCGCGGCTGATGGACGCGAAGCTGTCAACGGCGGCGTCGAGATCAAAGTCGGGCTGCTTGCCGCGGTTGAAGGCGTCTTTGGCCTGCTGTTTCGCATCGCCGTGCAGATTGAACATCTTGAAGACCTGCTCAACCGTGTTGATCTCATCACGCGTAACCACCGAGTCGGCCTTGCATATGGCCCCCATCACCGAAAACGTGGCGTCGATCAGCCCGGACTGGGCTACCCGTAGCCCGCCAATGACGGCTCGCTGCAATCCGATACCGGCCAGATAGCCAACGAATCCACCGATCAGAAAACCGGGCCAACCGCCGAAAACCGCGCCAACAAAGGCGCCAAGAACAGGAAGTATCATGGGCGTAGTCTAGCAACCTAATGCCTCAGCCAGAACAGGGTCGATATTCGGTAATACCTGCTTGACTGACCGCCTCGGCCCCGGTCTAATACCCCGCTCGCTGGGGCTATGCCCCGGTTCGTAGGAGCGGCTTCAGCCGCGAATGTAAGGCCAGGTAGCTCAGTTGGTAGAGCAGCGGACTGAAAATCCGCGTGTCGGTGGTTCGATTCCGCCCCTGGCCACCATTCAATGAAACCAGTGACAGTTTACTCAGTCACCATTTAATAAGTGGTGATTGAGTAAACTGTCACTGGTTTTTTGCTGCCGGTTGCCGCTATTCTACAAATGTAATGATTCTCACGACTTTGAATTAGCCCTGCAGCCATGACGGACAACCTTAGGATCGTCGCGATTTCCGACGAGTCGCAGCTGCAAGCGCTAGCTAGCGATTGGGATGAATTAATCCGCAACTCGCGCGCGTTCTCGCCCATGCTGAGCTACGCATGGGTCAGCACTTTTTTTCAGCAACGTGTCCGCTCTGGACATCGTTGGGTGTGCTTATGCGCCTATCGGGACGAGAAACTTTGCGGATTGCTGCCGCTGGTCCTGGGGAGTGTTAGTCAGCTCGGTATCGAGTTCGAGACGGCGAGTTATCCTCACGACGATACGACGCCGCACGGTGACATCATCGTACACGACGATGAAGGCCCCAATACGGTCTGCGAGCTAATAGACAAAACATTCGAGCTGTTTCCGAAAGTTCAAATGCTGCGCATCAACGGAGTGAGCGCATTCTCGAATGTGCTGCGTGTGCTGCCAAACGGACAGTTGTATCAGCTAAGAACAACCGGGGAGGGTTGTTATCTGCCTGTCCCGGACGATTTCGACACGTTCAGAGGATCACTGAGCAAGAACTTCCGCAGCAATTTAAACAAGGCCAGGAATCACGCGCGCAGAGCCGGCATGGTGACATTCGAAGTCGACAATTCTTCGGTGGGTCGATCGACGTTTCTTGACCAGTTCATGGAAATTGAAGCAGCCAACTGGAAAGGTGAAGGTGGCTCCGCCATCAAGACGTCTGGCGAACTGGAGAGGTGGTACGAAATGCTTATACCTCGCCTCGAAGACTCCGGATTCCTGGAGTGGCAGACGCTGCGTATTGACGACGAGTTTGTCGCCGCCAACATGTGCATTCGTACACCGCGAAAAGTCTTTTTGTGGAAACTCGGTTACAGAGATTCGTACGCGAAGTGTTCGCCGGGCAGCCTGCTTCTACAGCATGTTGTTGAGTCGGAGGCGGACCGGGGAGAACTGGATTCGATAGAGCTGCTCACCAGTTACAACTGGTACAGCAACTGGAACATGCTTGCGCGCCCGCATCAGGCGATTACCTTCTTCCGACGCGGCCCGAAAGGCAGGTTCCTTGCCCTTGCAAGTCGAATTCGGCAATGGCTAAAGTCGCAGCGCGCCGGCACGCATGCTCGCGCGGATCGGCACTCCTCCGCATAGCAGTCCGAGAATCCTGGAGTAACAACATGCTCGACCTCGAGCATCGTGAGATGGATGAGGAGATAGAACAGTTCACTAACGTCGTTCTTTGATCATCTCGCGACAGAGGGCACATTGCTCATGGTGAGAGTCCGCGGCGAGGTGCGCATGAAAGATCGCATGCGAAGTCGCTTTGACCGAGGCTAAGTAAGCAGGCAGCAGCCACGGCGAACTCCCCCCTATCCCCGCCGCCGTGGTTGCTTGCCGATTCAGGCTTCCATAGCTTCTATCTATAGTTAACGCAAAATTGCCGCGCGTTTTTCATTCACCAGGATGAGCAGCTCGGCAGCCGCTTCGGCATCGCAAAGGGCACGATGGTGATTCTTAAGTGGTATGTCGTAGGCCTCTGTCAGGGCCGCGAGGCTGTAGGAACGCTGCCCTGGATAGTAGCGACGCATGGCCGCCACCGTGCACAGGCGCGGCATCCGGACTGTGCGACCCATTCTTGCAAATTCCTGCGTGATGAATCGATAGTCGAACGCAACGTTGTGTGCAACGAAGATAGCGTCGCCGAGAAATTCCTCAAAACCATCTGCCACATCGGCAAACCGGGGAGCGTTTGCCACCATCGCTGCACTGATTCCTGTCAACTTCTCGATCGATGCGGGAATGGCGCGCCCGGGATTAAGCAACGTCGAAAAGCGATCGATGATCTTGTTGTCACGAACCTTGACGGCGCCGATTTCAGTCACGCGATGTTGTGTGCCTTTGCCGCCGGTCGTTTCGACATCGACAACCACGTAGGTCTGCTGAGGGTTCAGCGCCCAGCGAACACGCACCACGTCCGCCCTGAATCCAGCCGCCTGCAGCTGCTCGATCTTGACGAGTTGATTGCGCCTGAGCTGATCGCCATCGGTCTTAATCTCGACGAACCGGGCACCTGCCTCATCGATAACGAGCAGGTCCGGATAGCCGTAACGCATGTCAGGATACTGCCCGGCGATCAGGCGCAAGATCGCCTGCATTGCTGCAGGCTCGGCGACCTCCACAAAAGCGAACAGTGCATCGAGAATGCGTTGGCGCCATCGGAAAATACCGTTCTGCGTGCCGAATCTCCGCGTTGAGACGCGCAAGAGCTCAATCTTGAGCCGCGCGGTGTCGCCAACCAGCGCGAGACGCAATTCCACCTCTTCTGCATGATCCTTGTAGAACGTGCCGGTCTTCAAGCCGCGCGGCACGGTATCAAATGGCGAATGTAATTCGGAATCGTCGCTGGCGAACAGTTCATCCCAGAACAGCAGGCCGAAGAACGTTCGCCACAAAGAATTCTCGACGCGAAAAGCGTTGTCGCCCTGCGCTTCAAACCACGCAACGGCGCCTTTCTCGGGTGCGCCGTGATACACCTCGTCTGCCGCGATCGTTGCGGCTGCACGCAAAACATCGGTCGCAACGGATGTGCGCTTGCTGTTGAACTTCCGTGCGTACAGGTCGCGCGCGAAAGTCGCTTCCTCGTCGCTCCGGGGAGAGTCTATGCATCGCTCCAGGCATTGCTTCGCCTCTTCCAGCCGGCCGGCTTTCAACATCAGACGGACTGCGCGCTCCACACTGCGCACCGCTTCGCTGCGAAGGTACATGTCCACTGCGTCGTCAATGCTGCCGCGCTGCTCCAGCGCGGTGCCCAGGGCAAACGCCAGTTTGTCCCGCAGGCGTGCAGCACCGCCCGTGGCAGGCTCTGGCCAGGCTGTCGATTCTGCAGCCAAAGTGTCAATGACGGGGTCATTGCCTGATGCACCGCGGGCCTTGTGCAGGCGGCCAGCGAAGTAGTAATGCTCAAGCGCTTCGTCGATGTCCTGGAAACGGGCCTCGTAGCTGGACTTGAACTCATGGACACGAATCAGCCCCATATCTCTTTGGGTGAACTGGTCCATGCCGTCGCTAACCCGACCGAAATAAAGATACTTAAGATAACGAACAGCTTCGGCCTGGCGCTGCACAACGATCCGTGACGACTTCAGGCAGCCCATGAACTCATCCGGCGCACAGTGCGATCTTGCAAGCTCGACCAGTGCCTGTTTGCGCACACTCCTCGGAACGCCGGCAAGCGTTGCCGTGAGAACCACATGAATCTCGGCCTTGGTCAGGAAATGCAGCACGTCCTCAAAATGTTCGGTGTCCGGCGAATCGACCAACCCGGCAGCGCGCAACTCGGCCAGCGGTTCGCCGACGCTGCCGATCTCCGGGTACCGCAATCGCGTGACGGCGAATACCCGTCCCTTGCGGTTGACCATGCGCACATAAAGCGCCTGGCCGTGCAGGCTCAGGTCGCGGAAATTTGCCAGAAAACTACTGTGCTTCGCCTCGAGAACGTGATCGTATTTTTCTTCCAGAAAATCGAGCATCTCCAGAAAATTCTCGAGATAGTAAAAGGCCGGCAGCTCCTTGCGCGGCGGCCCTCCTGAGCTGATTGTCTGGTCGAATTCCTCGTTCTGGAACATTCTCGATATCCTGATGTAGATTCTGCGTTGGCCGGTATCAAATTAGAAAGTAGCGCATCTTCTGCCTAACGACCAAGCTCGTCAGGCTAAGACCCGCTGCACATGAAACATTCTGATACATCAGGGTACAAACGAGAGACCACCTTCTGCGGTTGCCCATTTACCCTTGGTTTCTCATTCACTATTCCCCGGAAAACCACACTCATGACAGACCTACGCAAGAAAATTATCGTACCCATCGCCCTGCTTCTGGGCCTAGCACTATCCACCGGCGCCATGGCAGATGGCCACGGGAAGAAAGAAAAATCAAAAGCTGACATCATTGATGTCGCAGTGGCCGCAGGTCAATTTAATACGCTCGCGGCTGCACTCGATGCGGCAGGGCTTGTGGACACGCTCAAAGGTGACGGTCCATTCACCGTGTTTGCACCGACAGACGCTGCGTTCGCAAAGCTGCCCGAAGGCACGGTGGAGTCTCTGCTCAAGCCAGAGAACAAAGATAAGTTGATCGCGATTCTGACGTATCACGTCGTAGCGGGCAGGGTGATGGCGGCTGACGTTGTTAAGCTCGACAGTGCTACCACCGTTAACGGCGCAGACGTAATGATCGTAGTGATGGACGGCACCGTTCGAGTCGACGATGCAACAGTTGTTAAGACGGACATTGCAGCGAGCAACGGCGTCATTCACGTCATAGACTCGGTAATTCTGCCGAAGTAGCGGGGCGTTGACTTCATTGACGCCTGGCACGATGTCGATTTTGGTTTTGTCTCCCGTCTAAGGCTGTACATCGGACGGGAGACATCCTTGGTTCACAATGCCTTGGAAAGGGCCTCCGCACAATCGCCGGTGACCTTGACTGTTGCCAGATCGTCCGCACGCGTCTTGCCCTGGTTAACAATTGCGATAGGTTTGCCCAACGCGTGCGCCTGCCGCGCAAAGCGAAAACCCGAAAAGACCATCAACGAAGAGCCAAGGATCAAGAGGCCGTCGCTGCGCTCAACCGACGCGCTTGCCTCGGCGACCCGATCCCTCGGCACGTTCTCGCCAAATAGAACGACATCGGGCTTAAGAACGCCGCCGCAGTCGTCGCAGCGTGGCACCTTGAACGCAGCCAGGTTCGTTTCGGCGAGTTCAGCATCGCCGTCGGGTTTAATCGCAAAGACGGTTGTGTGCCAGTGTTCATTCGCTTCTTGCAGCTGCTGTTGATAGTCGCTGCGCGCCAGGCGATGGTCACATTGCAGGCAAACAACCACCGCGAGGTCACCGTGCAGGTCAATCAAGTTCTGACTGCCGGCTTCGCGGTGTAATCCGTCGACATTCTGCGTGATCAGTGTATCAATCCTGCCGTCCGCTTCCATGTTGACCAGCGCGCGGTGCGCACGATTGGGGGCGGCTTTCGAAAATCGCTGCCAGCCGACGAAGCTGCGTGCCCAATATCGCTGCCGCGAACGCTCGCTACCGACGAATTCTGGAAACTGGATGGGTGTTTTGACCTTGGAGTTGCCGTCACTATCCCGGTAGTCGGGAATTCCCGAGCCGGTGCTGACACCAGCGCCGGTCAACACCGTCAGGGACGGTGTTGACTCTAGAAAGCGCTGAAGTGTGTCAATGGAGATCGCTTACGGGCTCGCCATGGCTCATGGACTCTTTAATATCCAGCAATCGCTCGACTTAGTCCATTACCGCGTTCATCATGGCCGTGGTGCGACGTTGCCGACAAGGCGCAGATACTTCACAGTGGCACTGTGACAGCAGAAGCTATAGCCATCCAGGTTCGAAATCTCTCCCGGCGTTTCGTCGAGGGCAGACACGATCACGTGGTTCTGGATAGCGTTAACCTTGACGTCCGCCGCGGCGAGACGGTCGCGCTTCGCGGTCGCAGCGGCTCCGGCAAGTCGACTCTTCTTAATCTGATTGGTGGCATCGATGCGCCGGACGCAGGCACCGTCTCTGTCGCTGGCATTGAGCTGACGGGCCTGACAGAACGCGAACGAACCCTGTTTCGGCGTCAACACATTGGTTTTGTCTACCAGGCATTCAATCTCGTGCCGACTCTGAATGTGGCTGACAACATTCGCCTGGTACTCGAGCTGAACAAAGCGCCAGCTAGTGGCATTTCAGCGCGCATCACCGAGCTGCTTGAGGCAGTCGGGCTTGGCGATCGAGCGCACAGCTTTCCGGATATCTTGTCCGGCGGCGAACAACAACGTGTCGCGATCGCCCGCGCATTGTGTCACGAGCCGACCGTGTTGCTGGCCGATGAACCCACCGGCAATCTTGACGAAGCCAGTGCCACAGAGGTTCTGGCACTACTCGACAGGCTGGTACGTACCAGTGGTCATACCATGCTAATCGCAACGCACAGCGCGCAAGTCGCTGCCTACTGCGATCGGGCACTGGAACTGCACAACGGGCAACTGGCGTCGCCGTCAGCGCGATGATTCCGGCCACCTATCGCGCGAGTCTTGCCTATCTGCTGCGGCACCCGTGGCAACTTGCACTTGCTTTACTCGGCATCAGCGTGGGCGTTGCAGTAATTATCGCCGTGGATATCGCCAATGCCAGCGCCCGCAAGGCGTTTCTGTTATCGATGGACACGATAACCGGCCAAGCAACCCACCAGATTATTAGCGGCCCACAGGGTGTCAGCGAGGATACCTATCGGCAACTGCGCGTCGAGCATGGCATTGATGCCATCGCACCGTTGATCGAGGGCACGGCGACGATCAACAGCTCACGATTCTCCGTGCTTGGTGTTGATCTATTCGCAGAACGCGAGTTTCGCACCCTCACCAGCCAGGCAAGTAGCCGGGAGAACGGCGAAACCGACACCGGTGAACTGTTTACAGGTTTCCTGATCAAGCCGGGCGCTGTAGCAACGTCAGACGCGACCGCAGAAGATCTGGGCCTCGCGGTCGGCGACCGATTCGAAGTTGTCGCTGGGGGAAAGACTCGACAGGCAGAGTTGCTCGCCATTTTTCCAGACGATGGCAGCGGTGGCGCGAATAACTTGCTCATCACGGATATCGCAACGGCACAGGAATGGCTAAACAGTTACGGCTTTCTCACGCGCATTGATGCACGCATTGCTCCCGACAGCAGCGGCGGAATCACATTGGCTGAGTTGGAGACTGCTCTACCCGACGACACACGCGTTCTGTCGGCCGCCGGGCGCACGCGTTCCACCGTCGAGATGAGCACTGCGTTCATGACCAATCTCACTGCCATGAGCTTGCTGGCATTGCTCGTGGGTTTGTTCCTTATCTTTAACAGTGTCAATTTCTCGGTACTGCAGCGACGTCCGCTGATCGGCGTTCTGCGTGCGCTTGGACTGACGCGGCGCCAGCTAATGTCGATCATCCTGTTCGAAGCCGGTTGCCTCGGTCTGATCGCCGCTGTGCTCGGTGTCCTGCTCGGTATTCTGCTGGGTGAACAGTTGCTGTCGCTCGTGGCTCGCACCATCAACGATCTGTATTTTCGGGTGAGTGTGACCGACGTCAGTGTCGATGTGTTCACGATTGCAAAAGGCATGATTGCCGGCGTGGGGGCCGCACTGCTGGCGGCGGCTCTGCCTGCCTGGGAGGCAACGGCTTTTGAGCCCAGACTGGCGATGACGCGCTCAACGCTGGAGCAGCGTTCGAACCGTGCACTACCGATGATTACGCTAATCGGCGTTGCCTTGATGATCAGCGCCGGGGCACTGATTTTGTTATCAAACACCAACCTCGTAGCGGGCCTTGTCGCCGTCTTTCTCGCCATACTCGGGTTCGCGCTGTGCGTGCCATTGTTTGTGCGGTTCGCCGCCGGGCCCACTGCTTCGGTCGCGGCAGCGCTGAGTGGTACGACAGGACGAATGGCTGTGGCAGGAATCGCGTCCGGCCTGTCACGCACGGGCATCGCCATCGTTGCTTTAACGATCGCGGTATCTGCAACGATCGGGGTCAGCATCATGGTCGACAGCTTCCGTGGTTCGGTCAGTCAGTGGCTCGAACAGTCGTTGCAGGCCGATGTTTACGTTGGCACGAATCGAAGCGTCATGAGTAGCGATCTGATCCGTACGATTTCTGATCTGGACGGGGTACGCCTGGTGAGCACCCGCAAACTCACCTGGCTTGAGGACGAGACGGGTCGTACACAGCTCCGTGTTTTCGATTTGCCAACCGACGGGTACGCAGGCTTCGAGCTCCTCGACAATGAGCCTGCTTCCACATGGCCGGCATGGGAGAGCACCGACGTCGTGCTTGTCTCAGAAACCTATGCGTACAAATTCAATCTCGGCGCTGGCGACGTCATAGCGTTACCAACCGATACCGGCGTACGCGATTTCGCCGTTGCTGCCACATTTCAGAGCTATGACGTCAGTGCCAGCAGTGTCGTGATGAGTCGCAAAACTTACTTGCGTCATTATGAGGACGACACCATTGATGCCATTGCGCTATATCTCGCAGACGATGTTAGTCCGGCAAGCTTCGTCGAGCAGGTTGAAGCACTGAATACTGACGATGCGAGGATCTACGTTGCGTCAAACGCCAGTTTGCGTGATGAGTCGATGCGAGTCTTTGACCGCACGTTTGTGATCACTGACGTGCTGTACTGGTTAACACTTGGCGTCGCCTTTATTGGCATATTGTCAGCCATGCTCGCGCTGCAGCTGGAGCGCGCCCGTGAGTCCGCGACTCTGCGAGCGCTGGGTATGACGCCGATCCAGGTAGGCAGCATGATCACGGCACAAACCGGCGTCATCGGTCTGTTGAGTGGCGTCGCTGCGGTGCCGCTAGGCCTCGTGATGGCATGGCTGCTCATCAAAGTGATCAACCGGCGCGCGTTCGGCTGGCAAATTGATATGTCCGTAGCGCCCGAAATCCTCATTGTGACCGTCGCTTTTGCGATTGGCGCGGCGCTGCTGGCAGGTCTCTACCCGGCCTATCGGGCAGGCAACAGCCAGCCCGCCATAGCGATGCGGGAGGAGTAAGGTGACACGACTCGGATTGCACCTGGTCGTCTTGCTGGCTGTCTTGGTCGTCGCCAGCAGCTTCGGTCCCGTGCTGGCCGACGAGCAAGGACCGCCGCCGTCGCAGCTGGCCGACTTGCTGGGCAGCGATGCGGACGAAGCGTTTGCAAGAGCGTTACAACCCCGAACGTTTACGTTCCCTGAAGATCACGGCCCGCATCCCGAGTTTCGCAATGAGTGGTGGTATGTCACAGGCAATCTCGACGACGACGATGGGCGCCGCTTCGGCTTTGAGCTCACGGTCTTTCGCTTTGCTCTCGCGCCGACAGCCCCGGCATCGGAATCCGCCTGGCGCACCAATCAGGTCTATATCGCGCACCTCGCAGTGACGGATGCAGAAGCCGAAGACTTCTTCGTTGCGCAACGTTACTCGCGCGGGGCGGTCGGTATCGCAGGCGCACAAGCGACGCCTTTGCGTGTCTGGATCGACGACTGGGACCTGGCTGTACAACCGGACACCGACTCCTGGCGCCTGCGCGCAGTTGACGACTCGATCGGGATAGATCTCACCTTGTTACCGCTGAAGTCGCCGGTGCTGAACGGCATCGATGGACTCTCGCAAAAATCCGACGACCCGGCCAATGCGTCCTACTACTACTCGATTACGCGCATGCAGAGCGACGGGCAGATTTACATTGGAGAAAACAGCTACACCGTGTCTGGCTTATCGTGGCTGGATCGTGAGTGGAGCACCAGCGCGCTTGCCGCGACCCAGGTTGGCTGGGACTGGTTCGCACTGCAACTCGACGACGGCAGCGAACTGATGTTCTACGGGCTTCGATTGCAGGACGGTTCAAAGGATAGAAACAGCGCCGGCACATTTGTCGATGCCGACGGCGGCGTCTCACATCTTGACGCAGGCGATGTGGAAATTTCGGTTCTCGAATACTGGGAAAGTCCTGCAGGAGGCGCTTATCCGGCCCGGTGGCAGCTGCGCGTCCCGCGACTCGATCTTAATCTAACGGTGGTACCGGTCATCAGTGACCAGGAGCTGTTCACTACCGTGCGTTACTGGGAAGGAGCTGTCGACGTAAAGGGACAGCACAATCAGCTGGCCATTGGCGGTCGTGGCTATGTCGAACTCACGGGGTACGCAACAGACTAGGTGTCCGGAACAATCTGTAAGCTATGTGTCGAGTAGCTCATCAATTACTCACAGGCCCGACTCAATTTCCTTCGCGACTGTGTGTGCGCTGCGGAATGACGCTTCGATGCGTCCCCTGATGAACCAGTCGCCACAGGCTGCGAGTCCCATATCCGCATCCAGGAAGAAATTCGGCCCGGACTGCTTGTCGATGTTCGCGAACCGCCAGCGATGAATCTCTGCGTGTCGGGCAACGGCAAGATCTTGCGACGTCACCCGCGATGCCTCGCTCAGCATCTTGCTGAGAATCGCATCGCGGTCATCATCGAGATGTGCATCGGCCCAGGCATTAGTAGAGTGGACGACAAGCGCACAAGATTTTGCCCGGCCGGGCTTGCTGCTGTTAACCGAGATCCAGCTGATGTCGGCATTGCGAACGAGGGCCGCCTGCCACGGCAGGCAGGGGGCTTTGTCAAAACCCAACATCAATGCCACGCAGGATTTCATTTCACGCGCTGCGCAAAGGGCTCTGAGGGTCGGTGCCGCTTCCGCCAATGCGGCGGTCTGGCTGGCCGGAGCCGTTAGTATGACCCAGTCGAATCGATCAGGATTGCGGCCTGTCGAACTCTGCAGTCGCCAATGGTTGTCCTCTTTTGCCAACGCCGTGATTGTCTCGCCACGCTGAATTCGCAGGCC
>JBPCXZ010000055.1:0-2925 GCA_051008055.1 Woeseiaceae bacterium | reverse complement strand
CAGCCAGCCGAGTGAGTGCAGGAGAGAGCTCCTACTTTCTTACCAGCTTCGTGATTTTGCTGCCGAGCTTCATCAGTTTGGTCAAGACAGGGGACGGAATGTCGCGCATCTGTTCATACCAGTCGCTAGTTGTTTCCACGAACTCCAGCATATTCTGAATACGCTCTTTGGTGACCGGGTCGGTGTCATCTTCTTCTAGCACCTCCGCGGTGGTGGTGCGCAGCATCGATAGCGTCGGATTCAGTTCACGCTGCTTGCGCTGCTCGATAATTACGCGAAACAACTCCCAGACGTCATGCAAGGATTCGAAGTAGTCGCGTCGGTCACCCAGTACATGAGTCATTCGAACCAGGCCGTAACTTTGCAGCTCTCGAATGCTGGTACTCACATTAGAGCGCGCAACCGACAGGACATCGACGATTTGGTCCGCGCGCAACGGCTCTGGTGACAGGTACAGCAGCGCGTGAATCTGGGCGACTGTGCGGTTCGTGCCCCAGCGTGTGCCCATTTCGCCCCAGTGAAGCACGTACTTCTCTACCGCCGGTGATAGCTGCATTGGAGTTTCCAGTAGTTCTGTCAGAACAGAATTTAAAGAAACTACGGTGCGTTAGCAACGATCACGACCCGCCGCGGCGCCGGCCAACCCTCTACCGTCCTGTCCGGATCGCTTTCGTCCAGGGCCTTATCCAATGAGTCGAACGTCATCCATTCGGTGCTGCGCTGTTCTTCCACGGTCGTGACTGACTGATCGACGATATCGATATTCTTGAATCCGCTGCGCCGCAACCATGTAGTAAGTTCGGCAATGGTCGGTAGCAACCAGACATTGCGCATCCGTGCATAGCGATCTGCCGGCGTGCAGGCGAATGATTCTTCACCGGGGACATAAAGGGTCTCCAGCACCAGCTCGCCGGAACGACGGAGGAAACTCCGAAGTTGCTGTAAATGCAGTAGCGGTGATCGCTGGTGATACAGGACGCCCATCGAAAAGCAGGTATCAAATGCGCGAGCACCCTGGGGTAGCTCGTCAGAACGTAACGGCAGCACGAACAGGTTGTCCTGCGGTATGAAATGATCAATTGCTAAATGCTGCACGACATACAGGAGTGTCGGGTCAACGCCGATGACTGATTGCGCACCTGCGTCGCACATTCTGCGAGCGTAATAGCCGTTGCCGCAGCCGACATCGAGCACATTGCGATCCTGCAAAGGTTCGATCCCGTCAGCGAGGCGCTCCCACTTGCGGTCACTGCGCCACTCGGCATCGATGTGAATGCCGGCAACGTCGAACGGACCCTTCCGCCACGGCGACAAGCTGAGCAACAGCTTGCGGATTTGCGTCTCGTCGTCTGGCGCTGCCTCTGCCAGGCCCGCAAGCGTTTCCTGCCACTCAATGAAATCGCCGTGACCTGCGCGACTCAGGCGCAGGTGCAACAAAGCTTCGATGCGCGATCGCCAGTCGCCGACGCCGATATCGGTCAGGTATTGCCAGAGCCTGTCGTATTGCAACATTGCTATTTGATCGCGACGATGGACACGAAGTTAAAGTAACGCAGCCAGACGCCGGTGTGAGCGAAGCCGGCATTGCATAAACGTGACCGATGCGCGGCGACCGTTTCAGGCACCAGTACATTTTCCAAAGCGGCGCGTTTGCGGCTGATCTCGAGCTGGCTGTAATCATTGCGTCGCTTGTGTTCATGGTGCAGATCGACGAGTAGCTCTTCCATGTGAGGGTCGTCGTCGATGACTTTCTCGGACAGCAGGAAAAGCCCGCCGGGCAACATGCCGTCGTAAATTTTTTGCACGACCGTGTCACGGGCCTCAACATCGAGGAACTGCAGGGTGTAATTCATAACAACCATCGATGCGTTTTCGATGTCTGTGTCTTCGATATCGGCGAGGCGAAGGTCCAATTCGACTGCAGCTTCCTTTGCACCGGCTACGCTCAGAGACTCACGACAGCGCTCGATCATCGCTGCTGCATTGTCTATCGCAATTATCTTGCAACCTTGGGCACTAATACCGGCCTGCATCGCAAGCGTGGCAGCGCCGAGTGAACAACCAAGGTCATAACAGTTCGAGTTTGCAGTGACGTAGCGCGCCGCCAGCGAGCCAATTGCCTCGATCGATGCCGCGTAGCCGGGTATAGAGCGGCGCAACATGTCCGGAAAAACCTCGGCGACCGCGGCATTGAATCGAAACGGCCGGCCACCGGATTCGTCAAAAGTGTAGATTTCGTCTTTGCTCATTCTCGTCAAGATGGGACAATCGCGCCCTGTATGCTACGCGAACTTCACATAGAACTCGGAATTCATGCCGACTACGGGTCGGATACAGGTCTCGAGTCCTTTGCTGAGGCCGTCGAACTGGTTGAGGTCGGGCTCAATCTGGTGGGTCACATGCAGCGGCTGACGCCGCAGGCCGCACAGCAATGGGCCGATATGGTCGCGGCTGCGGCAAGAGCCAAGATCCAGCTATTAATAGTGTCCGGATTCCGTGGCGTGGAGTATCAGGCCGCTTTGATCCGCAAGAAAATAGCGGCTGGCCAGCAGATCGACGATATTCTCCAGGTTAATACCGCCCCGGGTTTTAGCGAGCATCACACCGGCAACGCGGTGGATATAGCGACGCCAGGATCCCGGCCGCTGACCGAGGATTTCGAAAATACTGAGGCTTTTCAATGGCTAAAGGCTGAGGCCGGCGCTTTCGGGTTCTCGATGACCTACCCGCGGGACAATCCCTGGGGGATCACTTACGAGCCCTGGCACTGGAGTCTGAAACCGGCGACCGCCGGATAGGAAAAAATCAGTCACTTAGCTGTTGACACTCAGGCAGGACGATTAGACAATAGCCGGCTTGTGTCCGCGGAGGGGTACTCAAGCGGTCAACGAGGGCAGACTGTAAATCTGCTGGCTATGCCTACGT
>JBPCXZ010000054.1:0-47323 GCA_051008055.1 Woeseiaceae bacterium | reverse complement strand
CCTGGATCATTATGCGCTTCCGCAAAACCTATCTGTCTCTCCCATACAGTACGAGTCATTTTCGGATTGCTTATCGGATCCTTGTTGACCGTTACGGCGTCTGCAAGCCACTGTTGAAACGCGCCACGACCGTCACCTGCCTTAACCATGTCATGCACTTTCTTGCCCCATTCATTCTTTAGGAGCTCCGGGTTTGACTCGGCAATCATTGCCGCAAGCCCGAGGTTTTCCGCATGGTCGGCGACAACAAGAAAATCCAGCGGGCGAATCAGCCGGACCCGCATACCAGCAGCGGAACGGACCTCCTCACCTTTGGCGAAACGATAAGCATCTTCCGGGCCGAGCGTGTTGCCCAGCATGCCCGAGTCCGTGGAATAGTTGGTATGCAAGTGTGTATCACCCCAATAGACACCCTCTGCCAAATTTGAATCGCTGGCCGTTCTCTCGACATACGGTGAGTATATTTTCGCCGGATCTTTCAAGTCGTCCGGATGACCGGCGCCGGTTTGGGCAAAGGCCGTACCCGTCGTAAGAGCAACAGTAAGAGCTGCCAAGACATACTTCATATCGATCTCCGGTACCTGCTGATCTCTCGAGAATAGCATGCGCCTGAAGCACCCGAAATTGCGAATGACTAAAGGTTGCCCTATTGTGAACAGGCAACTATTTCAGAGGGACAGGACGATGATGAGAAAATTACTTGCCATAGGGCTGGTTGGGCTTCTGAGCTGCAGCGTTTTCGCGGGCGAAGACAATATGGCCGGACTTGATGCGAGCGATGAGATATTGATGGCCGGAAATCCTCGTCAGGAAAGACGTGGTGGACGTCAAGACAATCGCGACGACAAACAGGATTGCCGTCAGGAGGAAGGTCGCGTCGGCGATGACAAACGCGAATGCAAACAGGACTCACGCGGCGAAGACGATGACCACGCCGAGACCGACGGCGGCGAATCTGACGCCTAGTTCGACGAAGTACTAAGAAACCGTGAAATAGCCCGGCAATTCGCCGGGCTATTTTTTATTGATCTCGAATCTAATCCGCGGCTAATTCCGCGCCGAGTTCGATCGCTGCGGCTCGGAAAAACGGCAGATTCTGGCTCAACGTATTCCGGTTTGCCGCTCGCTCAGCCAGTTCACGCGCCTCGTCAAGATTACCGAGACCACGGTGAACTACCGCGGACCAATACAAGACGATCGGGTTCAATTGACTGGCATTGGCAAAGTGGCTTGCTGCTGATTCGAGATCTTCATTGTGCATCGCCAGGAAGGCAGACACTTCATGGCCACGAATCTTCTCGAACGCCGTACCGGCAGCTTCGACAGCCACCAGGTACTCCGCGGTTCTCTCGGCAGCTAACGCACTTTGGCCACCGACCATCGCGGCAATTGCGGTCTTGAACAAGTGTGCTCGTGCCGCTTGCGCTTTGTTTGCCTCATTGAAGTCTGCCTGCAATCGATGATCCAGAGCTGCGTCATACAACTCTTCTGCCCTGGTAGCATCACCGGTCGCCATCATGATGTCGCCCATGTACTCCGAGGTCGCCCCCATCGCATCGTGTTTTCGCGAAACTTCAGCCTCGGCATACATCAGGTCCGCCGCGTCCATTGCTGCATCAACGTTGCCCGCGAATAAGTGTGACGTCGTCAATTGAAACAGCGCACCCTGGCGCTCAACAAAATTTCGTGCGGCCGCCGACATCTGGTCGGCCGCTTCGATCGCGAGTTCGGTGTCGCCCTTCAATGAGTAATTTATCGCCAATCCGGCATAAGACGCTGGAAAGTATTCATTGATGGACAGAGCCTTCCGATAGTTCTCGATAGATTCGTCATAGTTACCCATTTCCATGAGTAACTCTGCCAATGAGTCGTATGGATTTGCCTCGTTCGGAATGAGTTCAACGTACCGTTCGAACGACCCGCGTGCGCTCTCAAAATCCTCCAGGTTTCGATACGCGTACCCAAGTGCATTGTGTGCACTGGCGAAGTCCGGCGCGATCGCGACCGCCTGTTCAAACTGCGCGACAGCGCCCTCGAAGTCTTGCTGACCCAGCAGAAAATTTGCCATGCCAACATGTGCTCGTTCGTCACCTGGGTACATTTCCAGCAATTTTTCCAGCGCTGCCCCCTGACTGGCCTGGTCATTCTCAGACGCCGAATACAGCGCAGCGATAACCAGCTGTTCACCTTCAGACGCATTCGCCGCAAGATCATTGGCCTTGCCAATTGCATCGAAAAACTCGGCATTGGACTGTGCCGTCAAAGCTGCCATGTAATGGCCCATCGAAAACGAGCTGTCGATTTCTACAACCTGACGGAACAACTCATTGGCCTCGACAATGAGCAAGTCGTCCGATAGCTGGCGCCCTTGCATGTAAAGTGCCCGAGCTTCGTCGGACGACGTTGTAATCGGAATCTTGGCCGCTCCCGCGGTTGATCCCGCGCCGTATTCATCGTTTCCGGCTTCCTGGTCGGACTGGCCACACGCCACAATCAAGATCAGCAACGCCCCAGTCGCGCCCAAATATTGCAATTTTCTCCCAATATTCGTTTTCATGATTTCCCCTCCCTTTACTGAGCCCTTTAGTGTACGCCTATGCAGACCGCCCTAAATTAGAATCCACATTCATAACCCGCTGTAACTTATTGAAAAAAAATTACACCACTGAATTCTCGAAATTGGATGACATTTAGCGGCTGGTCATTAAGATGGCGAGGACAATGAACGCTCCTGCAGCCGATTCGAGCCCATCGAACCTAATTAAACGACTATTCGGTCTCGAACGGCATGAGTTCGTGCCGGTCGCTTGGTCGTTTCTCTACTTCTTCTGCGTACTTTCTTCATATTACGTATTACGGCCGGTTCGCGAAGCGATGGCCGTCGGTAGTGGCCCCAATACAATTCCCTGGCTGTTCACCGCAACCTTTGTGGTGATGCTGATTGCGACGCCGATATTCGGCTGGCTGACATCAAAGTATCCGCGCCGCAAGTTCTTGCCATGGGTTTACCTGTTTTTTATCGCCAACATCCTGATTCTGTGGGCGGTTTTTTCGACTTACGTTGATCGTGAGCAAGACCACATTTGGCTCGGCCGCGTATTCTTCGTTTGGCTCAGCGTATTCAACCTTTTTGTCGTATCTGTCTTCTGGAGCTTCATGGCTGACATTTACTCACGTGAGCAGGGTCGAAGATTGTTTGGCGTCATGGCTGCTGGCGGTAGTTTCGGTGGTTTGATATTTAGCCTTATAAACAGCGTCCTGGTCGTACAAATCGGTTTCCATAATTTGTTTCCGTTCTCAGCGGCACTACTCGCACTGGCGATCTATTGCATCCGTCAGTTGAGGCGGTGGGTCTCAGCTGAACAGGAAAAAACGGTTTCGTCAGCAGGAACTGGCAAACCATTGGGCGGCAGCCCGTTTGCGGGAATCACTCATGCGCTGTCATCCCCGTACTTCGGCAACATTGCCGTTTCGTCGATCATCGCCAGCTTGCTCGGTACTTTCTTGTATATGTTCACGGCGCAACTGGTTGAGCAGGCATATCCTAATCCTGACAAGCAGACCCAGTTTTTCTCGGTCATTAACGCGGCGACCCTCGCTGTTTCACTGCTCGGTCAGTTGTTTTTAGTGCGTCATGTTGTCGCCCGATTCGGCATCGGAGTATCACTCGCGTTGATGCCGGTGGTGTCAATCGCTGGTTTCGCAATCTTGGCCATTAATCCAACTCTGGCCGGACTCGCGCTACTTACAATTGCGCGGCGAGGATTAGGGTTCGGCTTTACGAAACCGTCGACTGACATGCTGTACTCGGTAGTGCCACCTGAGGACAAATACAAGTCGAAGAACTTCATCGATACCGCTATTTATCGAAGCGGCGATCTTGTTGGCACCTGGACTATCCGCGGATTAGGCGCGCTTGGTCTCGGTATTTCGGCAATTTCCTGGGTCATGGTGCCTTTTACTGCAGCGTGGGCCTTGATCGCATTATGGTTGGGCCGCGACTACCGACGTCGCGCCAAATTGAATATCGGAGCACCTGAGTCATGAAAAAACCAGCCGGCATACTGCGAAGATTCGGCGCCATGATTTACGATTTCTTGCTGATATTCGCCTTGTCGATTCTCGCCACAATACCGTTCGTTGCTCTGCAAGGTGGTGAAGCGGTGAACCCTGAAACTTTCATGCATCAGCTAGTGGTGGGTGCGGTCGCTTTTGTTTTTCTGGTCGGGTTTTGGGTTAGACGAGGCAGTACCCTCGGCATGCTGGCCTGGGGTTTGCGAGTCGAACAAGACGACGGCTCACCGCCGACATTCAGCCAGGGTGCAACTCGCTTCTTCGTTGCTGTCCTGTCCTGGCTGCCGCTCGGCCTCGGCTTTTGGTGGCAGTTGTGGGACAAGGAAAAAATGACCTGGCACGATCGGGCCAGTAGCACACGCTTGATGTATTACCCGAAAACGAAACAGAGCAGTTAACGAACCCTGTTTAACGCGAGCATCGTCACCAATAGCAACACCCCCGACGGTAACCACGCAATCACGGCAGGGTTGAAGTCAAATACCTGCCCCGAATTCGCGAGCATCTCGCTCGCCAGGTAATAGGCCAGACCAATAGCGATGCCTATCATTAGCCGCGCGCCCGCCCCGCCCGTGCGCAGCGAACCGAACACAAATGCCAGGGCCAGCAATGGCATGATGGTGATCGTGGAAGTACGTGAAATTCGGTACCACAGCTCGGCCTCATACCGGTCCGCGTCCAGATTGTTGCGCTTCAAGTAGCCGATATAACTCATTAAACCGCGACCCGACAGACTTTGCGGTTTCACCAGCGAGATACCGAGAACCTCGGCATCGACGTCAAAGGTTTCGACCGCAAGTGTCGATTCTGCGACCTGCACACCGTCGTCGGCGAAACGGGTTTCTCGGAAATTTTGCAGAATCCAGTTGTTGTCGTCATCGATTCCGGAATTCTCCGCGCGTGCGATTGACTTGAGTTCGTTCGCCTCGTCGAATCGAAATAGATAAATGCTGCCGAAATCGAAATCAGTACTCACTCGCTCGAAGTGCAGGAATACCTCGCCATCACGAACCCAGGCTTCTTGGCCGAGACGGTCGTCCGCCTGGCCAAAACGCGCCTCCATGCGCATGTTGCGAGCAAAATAGTCGAGCGGCGGACCAATAAATTCGCCGAGCAGCCCGGTCAAGATCAGCATTGTCAGGCCGGCGACCCCGACCATCCCTGACAGCCGCACAATTGAAAGGCCAGCCGAGCGCATCACGATAATTTCACTATTTGCGGCCAGCCCGCCGAGCGCGAGCAATGAACCGATCAAAGCTGCGATTGGAATCATCTCGAAGGCCAGTTGCGGCAAACGCAACAAGGAATACATCAGAACTTGCGGCGTCTGGTAATCACCCTGCGTATCGTCGAGCTCGGCAATAAACTCGAAGATTCCGGCCAGTGCCAATAACACCATTAGCACCATCGCGGTCGTCAGCAAAATGCTACGCGTCATGTATTGCGTCAGGATGCCATTCATAAACGCATCCTGCGGTGGAACATGTTCTGGTAGGCCAGTAAAGCCATAGCGAACATAAATACTGCGACGTGCACCCACCACAGCCCCAGACTGGGCGACAGGGTGCCTTGCTCGATCCAGGCTTTTGCCGCGCTTAACATGTTTAGGTAAATGATGAATACCAGCAGGCCAATAGCAATACGTCCGTAACGTCCGGAACGTGGCTGGGTTCGGCTCAGCGGCACAGCGAGAATAGCGAGGATAATGGTTGCCAGCGGCACGCCGATACGCCATTGCATTTCCGCAATATGCGTTAGCTCATTGGACTGCATCAGACTCGCAAACGGCATGGCGCGTGGGCGTGGATCAGATGGCGCCAGACTAGGTAATCGATACGGTATGCCATGCTCCAGAAACTCAACCACACGGAATTCCGTTGTCCCAGGAATTCCCTCGTAGCGTCGCCCCTCATGCAAAACCAGAAATCGAACGTCCGGGTCGTCCGATTCGACCTGCTCACCAAGTCGGGCAACCACAATCTCGAGTCGACCATCCTCCAAACGGCGCTGCAGGAAGACGTTCTCCATGAGCCCGTCATCCAGGATTCGTTCTCCATATACCACTGCGTTGTCCGGCCCGATTGACACAAACCGGCCGGGTTCGATACTTGCCAGATCAGCTTCACGCCGCGCCTCGGCACCGACTCGTTCGATGGCCATTAGTGCACTGGGACCTAGCTGGATAGACAGCCAGGCAACGCCGACGGACAGCGGCAAGAGCAGCCAGAAAAGTGGTCGATAGATGCCCGCTGGACCCACCCGGCAAGCCATCATCGCGGGCAACTCACTGTCACGATACAGACGACCCAGCGCCAGCATGACGGCGAGAAACAAGCCAATCGGGATCAAAATTGTCAGGTATTGGGCCGCGGAAAGCCCGATAACATCGAATGCCGCATCTTTTGGGAGCTTTCCCTTGGCCACATCACCCAAAACCCGGGCAAACTGGTTGGTCAGGAGAATTAGCAGCAGAACAACGGTTACACCGAGCCAGGTCGAGGCAATCTCACGAAAAATGTAGCGGTCGAGAATTCGAAACATCAACGTCCGGTATTTGCTTAACCCAATTAGGCGTAATCGGGTAGACTACCGCTTTTATTTTGCTCGCGACAGCCCTTGATTCATAAGGAATCCGGGAAGTCCGGCGCCCAACGACAAGAAATTCTATGCGATATTTTACAACGACGAGTAAGGCGTCGCGCAGGGCTGTTGACTGCGTGATTGTTGGAATCTACGAACGCGGCCGGCTTGGTAGCGGTGCCAGCGACATTGACACCGCGAGCAAGGGTGCCATCAAGCGGCTTATTAAGAGCGGCGACCTGTCATCCCAGGTAGGCAGCTGTACCATACTGAATGACGTTGCAGGCATCCGCTCAAATCGAGTCGCAGTGGTGGGTCTGGGCAAGTACAGCGCTTTTTCCGCCAAACATTTTACCGCCGCAGTCTCCGCTGCTGTCCGTGCTGTCGCGAAGACCAAGAGCAAGAGTGTCTTGAATTGCCTGACGCTCGAGTCGGCAAACAACGCTGGGGTTTACTATCTCGCCAGGCATACCGCGCAAGCAGCAGCCGACGTGTCGTATCGCTACACGCAAACCAAGAGTGGTCGCAAACCCGCGGCCAGCAACCTGGCTCAGATTGGAATCGCGGTCACTACCCGCGGTGAAGCCAACAAGGCAACGCGCGGCTGTGAGCACGGCGATGCCATCGGCGTTGGCATGTCGCTGGCCAAAGACCTCGGCAACCTGCCTGCCAATATCTGTACACCGACCTATCTCGCACGCGCGTCGCAAAAACTTGCACGCGAGAACAAGAATCTGCAGACGAAGGTGCTCGGCGAAGCCGAAATGAAACGCCTCGGCATGCACTCCTTATTGTCGGTCAGCGCCGGATCCGATCAACCCGGCAAGATGATAGTCATGCAGTACAAGGGCACGACCCGGCAAGCGCCAGTTGTTCTCGTCGGCAAGGGTGTGACTTTTGATACCGGCGGTATTTCCTTAAAGCCGGGCCCAGGCATGGATGAAATGAAGTTCGACATGTGCGGCGCGGCGGGCGTGATAGGCACCATGGCGACCATTGCCAAGCTCAAGCTTCCTATCAATTTGAACGTCCTTGTACCCGCGGTCGAGAACATGCCAAGCGGGCGGGCAACTAAGCCGGGCGACATCGTCACAAGCATGTCAGGGCAAACGGTAGAAGTTCTAAATACAGATGCTGAAGGCAGGCTGATTCTGTGCGATGCGCTGACCTATTCCAGGCGTTTCAAGCCAGCAGCAGTAATTGATGTTGCGACCCTGACCGGCGCTTGCGTGATCGCCCTGGGCCGCCACCGCAGTGGTGTGATGAGCAACAACGACGAACTGGCTGCAGACATTGTTGCCGCTGGTGATGCCGCCAATGACTATGCCTGGCAACTACCGCTCGACGAAGAGTACGGCAAGTCGCTCAAGAGTAATTTCGCTGACATGGCCAACATTGGCGGTCGCGAAGCTGGTGCGATCACGGCTGGTTGTTTTCTCGGCAAATTCACAAATGACCTGAATTGGGCGCATATGGACATCGCCGGTACCGCCTGGGCCAGTGGAAAACAAAAGGGTGCGTCCGGCAGACCAGTGCCGCTGCTGACGGAGTTGCTCCTTAGTCGTTGCGGTGCTCTGCCCTAATGGCAAGAGTCGATTTTTACCTGCTACGGCAGTCGGGCGTGGAGTCGCGCTACGCCTTCGCCTGCAGGCTGGCCGAAAAGGCGTATCGACTGGATAATACCGTTCAGATTCACACCGCAACCGAACAGGATGCGCGTCGTATCGACGACCTGCTGTGGACCTTTCGCGACGGCAGTTTTGTACCCCACAACAGCGAAACTGAATCGGCTTCGGCGCAGCCAGCGCCGGTACAGATTTCGTCTGGTGAGAGCGATGTAGCGCCGCGTGATTTATTGATAAACCTTTGCGACGAAATTCCAGCATTCGCTGGAGCTTTCCCACGCGTCGCCGAGCTTGTAAGCTCCGATGACAACTGCAAACAAGAGAGTCGTAAACGATTCGCCGCCTACCGTGACAACGGCCATACTCTAGAAACACACAACGTATAGCCCGCACCTGCCCGCCAGTACCGCACCTATGGATAAGTCTTACCAACCAACAGATATTGAACAGCGCGTATACGCGCGCTGGGAAGAGAACGGCTATTTCGAGCCACGCGGCGATGGCGACCCGTATTGCATCATGATTCCGCCGCCGAACGTGACGGGCACGTTGCACATGGGTCACGCATTCCAGGACACGATCATGGATGCGCTGACCCGCTACAAGCGAATGATGGGTTACAGCGCGTTGTGGCAGCCTGGTACCGACCACGCGGGTATTGCGACGCAAATGGTCGTCGAACGGTTGTTGAATAATGAGGGCTCGCATCGTCGCGATATCGGGCGGGACAAATTTGTTGAACGCGTCTGGCAATGGAAGGACGAGTCTGGCGGCAAGATCGGCAATCAATTGCGGCGACTCGGCGCTTCAGTGGACTGGAGTCGCGATCGATTTACGATGGATGAAGGCTTATCAGAGGCCGTCGCGACGGTCTTCATCAGCCTTTACGATGAAGGCCTGATCTATCGCGGCAAACGTCTCGTCAACTGGGACCCGGTACTGCACACCGCACTTTCTGACCTTGAAGTATTGTCAGCCGACGAGTCCGGCCATCTGTGGCATTTCAAATACCCGTTGGCCTCCGGCGACGGTCACTTGACGGTCGCGACGACTCGCCCGGAAACGATGCTCGGCGATAGCGCGGTTGCCGTTCACCCGGACGACGAGCGTTACCAGAGCCTTGTCGGCCAGGAAATCGAATTGCCCATCGTCGGCCGACGCATACCGGTCATCGCGGACGACTACGTCGAGGCTGAATTCGGCACTGGCTGCGTCAAGATCACACCGGCACATGACTTTAATGACTACGAAGTCGGCAAGCGCCATGACTTGCCGATGTACAACATTTTGACCGACGACGCGACGATGTCTGAAGATGTAGCGGAGGCTTATCGCGGTCTTGACCGCTTCGAGGCCCGCAAGAAGATCGTTGCGGAATTTGAATCGCTGGGCTTGCTTGAAAAGATCGAAGACTACGTCGTAAAGATACCGCGTGGCGATCGCAGCGGCGCGGTGGTGGAGCCCTACCTGACCGACCAGTGGTACGTAAAAATTGAACCGCTGGCCAAACCGGCCATTGAGGCCGTCGAGTCCGGCAAGATCAAGTTTGTGCCAGAAAACTGGTCAAAGACTTACTACGACTGGATGTACAACATCCAGGACTGGTGTATCAGCCGACAATTGTGGTGGGGACACAGGATTCCGGCGTGGTACGACGACGACGGCAACATCTACGTTGGACGATCCGAAGACGCCGTACGCGAAAAACACGAATTGCCCGCAGACCTGGCATTGCGTCAGGACGACGACGTGCTGGACACCTGGTTCTCCTCGGCCTTGTGGCCGTTCAGCACCCTCGGTTGGCCGGACAAAACGCCTGAGGTCGACAAGTTCTACCCAGGTAGCGTATTGGTCACCGGATTCGACATCATATTTTTCTGGGTCGCTCGCATGATCATGATGGGAATCAAGTTCATGGGCGACGTGCCGTTTCATGAGGTTTATATCCACGGTCTGATCCGCGACCAGGACGGTCAGAAGATGTCCAAGTCCAAGGGCAATACGCTGGACCCGCTGGACTTGATCGACGGCATTGATCTCGATTCGCTGCTGCAAAAGAGAACCACCGGCTTGATGCAGGATCACCTCAAACCTGCTATCGAGAAAGCGACTCGCAAGCAGTTCCCTGACGGAATTGATGCCTACGGTTGCGACGCCTTGCGTTTTACTTTCGCGGCACTGGCCACGACCGGTCGCGATATTCGTTTCGATCTTGGGCGAATCGAAGGTTACAAGAAGTTCTGCAACAAGCTGTGGAATGCCGCCAGCTACGTTTTAATGAATACCGAAGAGGTTGGCGAAGGCGATGTAGAGTTTAGTGCTGCCGATTTGTGGGTTCAATCGCGTCTCGATAATGCTGTAAGAACCGTGCATGAACAGATGGCGGTTTATCGCCTAGATCTCGCTGCCCAGGCATTGTATGAATTCACCTGGCATGAATTCTGTGACTGGTACCTGGAATTATCGAAACCCGTTTTGCAATCGGAAGACGCGTCAGATGCAGCGAAGCGCGGCACGCGTCGCACCTTGATTTCCGTACTCGAATCATTGCTACGGCTGCTGCATCCAATCATTCCTTTCGTTACCGAAGAAATCTGGCAGGAGGTCGCGTCGCGAGCAGGTGTAGAAGGCGACACGATCATGTTGCGCCCCTACCCTTTGCCAAATGACAACGTTCAGAATGCAGAGGCTGTTGCTGATATCGAATGGGTCAAGCAGTTCATCCTGGGAATCCGTCAGATTCGTGGCGAAATGGATATTTCGCCAGGCAAGCCGCTGCCGGTTTTATTGCAAAACGCCACCGCGGACGATCTCTCTCGTGTTGAGAAGCTCTCGCTATTGTTACAACGCGTTGGACGCGTCGAGTCTATCAGTCCGTTAGCAGCGAACCAGGAACCGCCCAACTCAGCCACTGCGTTGCTGGGCGATGTGCAATTGCTCGTACCCATGAAAGGACTGATAGACGTCGATGCAGAACGCAGTCGTCTTGAAAAACAAGTGCAGCGCGTTCAGGGCGATCTCGCACGATCGAAAGGCAAGCTGGGCAATGCAAAATTTGTGAACAATGCGCCAGCAGACGTGGTCTCACAGGAAAAGCAGCGCGTCGCCGACTTCGAAAAAACGATCGCGCAACTGGCAGAGCAACTGGAAAAACTGGCCGAGCTCGACTAGAGGCGTCGATTTTCTGATAACTGCATCACAGTCCTGCCGGCTTTAAGTGCAATCATCGCTGCTATCCGCGACGATAACAGGATACAGCAGGAGATCTCTATGTCAGGCGGACACAGTATCGAAAAGCTTCCTCTAAAGAAGGACGGCGACCGCAAAGCGCTGGACGACGCACGAGAATCGCTCGGGCAGATTATTCTGGGCAAGGATGAGCAGATTGCCCTCGCCTTATCCTGCCTGCTGGCACGCGGACACCTCCTGATTGAGGACTTGCCGGGCCTTGGCAAGACCGTACTCGCCCACGCCCTCGCGCAAGTACTTGGACTCAGCTTCCGCCGAATTCAGTTCACCAGCGACCTATTGCCTGCCGACATCGTCGGCGTTTCAGTCTTTAAACAGTCGAGCGGCGAGTTTGAATTTCAGCCCGGTCCGATTTTTTCACAACTGATTCTTGCCGACGAAGTTAACCGCGCAACGCCAAAGGCGCAAAGTGCACTGCTTGAAGCGATGGAGGAGTATCAGGTTAGCGTCGACGGCAACACACGTGATTTGCCAAGCCCGTTTTTCGTAGTGGCCACGCAAAACCCTGCCGACCAGATTGGTACTTTTCCGTTGCCAGAGTCACAACTGGATCGCTTTCTTATGCGCCTGGAGCTTGGCTATCCGAATGCTGACAACGAGCGCGAACTGCTGATCGGCGAAGATCGCCGTGCCATGCTCGAAGACGTGTCGGCATCACTGACACCCGAATCGTTGCTGGAGCTGCAGCAGGCAGCTGCGAAAATGCACATGAGCGATCCATTGCTCGACTATATCCAGGAGCTTGTGCGGCTCACTCGAGAATCCCCAGAAATTGAAATTGGGCTGTCGCCGCGTGGTGCGCTCGCGCTTGCAGCGGCGGCCAAGGCGCACGCATACGTAGCCAATCATTCCGGTGTTTACCCAGACGATATTCAGGCCGTATTTGCGGCTGTAGCCGGACATCGACTGAAACCTATGGGCAACACCAGCTTCCGATCTGCAGCAGAGCTTTGCCAGCATGTCCTCGATTCAGTGGCCATCCCCTAAAGTCCGATTCCTATCGGACGGTGTCGCCTCGGTTCGCCAGCGCATCAAACGCTGGGCGAGAAAGCGTCAGGGTATCGACTCGGCCGTAACCACACTCGGCACCGGCCGAATCTATATCCTGCCCACCGGCGTTGGCCTGATTTACGGCTTCATGGCATTTGCCATGCTGCTCGGTTCGATGAACTACAACAACAACCTGTCGTTTGTGCTGACGTTTCTGTTGGCCAGCCTGGGATTTGTGGCCATGCATCAGTGCCAGCGGAACCTGGTCGGCCTGGAAGTCAGTTTCGCCGGAGTAGATCCGGTGCACGCCGGGCAATCAGCGCAATTTCGAATCGCAGTAAGTAACCACAGCAAAAGTGCCCGCCATGGCGTAATGGTCTACGTCGCTGGCAGCGTTAGCGAGACTCAGGACCTCGCCCCCGGGGAAAGCAAAGTATTTACGTTGATCGTCAAAACAGAGAAACGTGGCTGGATAGAGTTAGAGCAATTCGGTGTACGCACACTATTTCCTTTTGAATTGTTTCGCTCCTGGGCATGGTTACATATGAATTTACGCGGCCTGGTCTACCCGGCCGCTGCCGACGATGCACCACCGCCCCCGCCCAGCGAGACAGCGCATGGACATCGCCAGCACGACGCACGTGGCGAAGAGGACTTCGCCGGACTGCGCAAGTTTCACGAAGGCGACTCGCCGCGCAACGTCGCGTGGAAAGCCTATGCTCGCAGTGGACAACTCTTGTCAAAACAATTCGCAGGCGCCGATACCAGTAGCCAATGGTTCGACTTTGACTCTGTTGACGCGGGGAATCTGGAGTTACGACTATCTATCCTGACGCGCTGGATTGTCGACACGGATCAGTCCGGTGCGGACTATGGATTGCGACTGCCTGGTCAGGAGTTTTCACCTTCCCATGGTGAACTGCAGCGACAGCAATGCCTGGAGTCGCTCGCATTGTTTGGACTGGACGACGCAAATGGCTAAGCCCAGAGGAACCGACGGCTCGTTACTCGTCTCATTACCGTGGACGCTAGCGTCGCTGACGCTCGCTATAATGCCGCATCTGCAATACCTGCCCGTCTGGATCAGCGGCGCTTTTGTCGGCTGCGCCATTTGGCGGTATGTCATCGAGCAGCGTCGCGGGGCATTGCCGGCGACCTGGATAAGGGCCGGGCTGGCCTTATCATGCTTCCTCGGCGTCCTGTTTACCTACTCTTCGATCAGTGGCGTCGGCCCTGGATCTGCATTGCTAACGGTAATGGCCGCCCTCAAGCTGCTTGAGACCCGCAAGCGCCGCGACCAGTTTGTGTTGTTGTTCATTTCCATCTTCCTGGTCATGTCGTCGCTGCTGCGTGAGCAATACCTGTGGTCACTGCCGTACCTGCTGTTTGCTGTGCTGGTGATAATGACGGCCTGGCTGCGAATGTCGGCAGTGCAACAGGAGACGGCAAAGCAGAGCTTCCAGACGAGTGGCCGTCTCATTCTCTATGCACTACCTCTGGCCCTTGCCATGTGGGTATTTTTCCCGCGCATCGCCACACCATTCTGGGCAGTCCCGGTCGATACCAGTGCAGGCACCTCTGGCTTAAGCGACACCATGAGTCCGGGCGATATTAGTTCGCTGTCGCTCTCCGATGAACTCGCCTTTCGCGTCAAATTCGACGATGTCGTTCCGGAACCGAAGGACCGCTATTGGCGTGGACTGGTACTGAATCACTTCGCCGGCCGCACCTGGACCGGCAATGAGCCCACGCCCAGCAATACGCTCAGGGAACGACAGAAGATATCGGTCAGCGGAGATCCGGTGAGCTACACCATCACGCTGGAGCCGACTCAGCAACAATGGGTATTCGCACTCGATATTCCCTTCACCTGGACACTGGCTCAGACAACCATGGGCTCGGAGCAACAACTCTCACGGGGTCGCCGCATCGATCAGCGAGTGGCCTACGAAGCGATGTCATATCTTGAGTTTCAGTCTGATGTACGACTGTCGAGCGTGGCGCAGAATTGGTACACGCGACTGCCACCGGGCAGCAACCCGAGAACGACTGAACTTGCCCAACAAATGTACGTTTCAGCGGGTTCCAAGTCGGCCTATGTCGAAGCTGTACTGCAGAAGTTTCATCAGGAAGAGTACTACTACACGCTACAGCCCCCGCAGCTGGGTCGCGATCCGGTTGACGCCTTCCTGTTTAACACTCGACAGGGGTTTTGCGAGCATTACGCCTCGGCCTTTGCCGTCATGATGCGTGCGGCGAGTATTCCGTCCCGCATAGTACTCGGCTACCAGGGTGGCGAACTTAATCCACAGGCCGAACACCTGATCGTTCGGCAGTCGGATGCACACGCCTGGACCGAGATCTGGCTTGAAGGAAGTGGCTGGCACCGAGTTGACCCGACTTCTGCTGTCGCGCCGGAGCGCATCGAGAGCGGCATGAGCGGCTCGATGATGAGCGGCGCAGCCGCTGCCTGGGGATTATCGACCCCGTCTGCATTTTTGCACCAATTACAGATGTCATGGGATGCAATCAATGCGAAGTGGAACGACCTCGTACTCGGCTATGGCCCCGAGAATCAGAACAAACTGATGCAGTGGCTTGGCATGGAAGACCCAAACTGGCGCAAGATGATGCTGACTTTGCTTGGCATCGTGTTTGGCCTCATCTTGCTGATCAGTATTCTGCTGACATTACGCTACCGTGCCCCACGTCCTGACAAAGCCGCAATCCTTTACCGCAGCTTTGTTCGCAAAACCGGCATCAGCCTGACAGTCGGCGAGAGCCCGTCGGCATTCGCGGCACGCGCCAGAAATGAGTCTCCAATTAGCAAGGATTCGATTGACGACGTTACTGACGCCTATCTCGCCGCCCGCTACGGTTCACCGGACCCAGACGCGCTGGATCTACTTATTCGTCGGGTAAATCAACTCTAGTCAGCAATAGGCCGCCAACGATGAACATTGGCCACAACACCACCAGCACGACGATGGGACTGTCTGATAGCAAAGCTGCGAGGCCGACGGTCATTGGACCGACTACATGCGAAAACTTGGTCATCATATTGTAGAAGCCGAAGAATTCTCCCGGCTGATCCTTCGGAATCAACGACGCGTACAGAGATCGACTTAAGCCCTGTACCCCGCCCTGAATACATCCAACGACGATCGCCATGATGAAGAACTGCCGGATCTCCGTCATAAAGACAGCCCAGCTCGACACAAGCACATATACCGCGAGGGCAAAGTAGATGCCCCTGCGCGCACCAAACTTTTTGCCGAGAAAACCGTATAGCAACGTCGCCGGAAATCCAGCGAGATTCGTAATCATGAATGCCAGAACCAGGTCTGAATCTTCAAAACCAAGCCGTTGACCATAGTTGGCAGCCATTGAAATCACTGTGAATACACCGCCGACGTAAAGCCAGTATGCCAGCAGAAACCTGACGACATTGCGATGCTGGCGGACATGAGTAATCGTATGTGCCAGCCCTCGAAACGCGCTTTGCACAACACCGCGTAGCCGCGGCGTTTCCCTGATTTTCTCGGGAACATGAACAATGAGCGGCACGAGAAACAGGGCCCACCAGGCGCCAACCGAGAAAAATGCAAACTTGATGACTTCGGCCGAACTACTCATGCCAAAAGTCATCGGCGATTTGAGCATCCACACATGCAACGCCAACAATAATGCGCCGCCGAGATAGCCCAGCGAATACCCCAATGTTGAAACGATGTCGTAGTCGCGTGGCTCGGCAACGTCAATCAGTAAGGAATCGTAGAATAAGGTCGATCCGTAAAAGCCGACCGACGCTACGAGATACAACGCCAACGCCCATTGCCAGCTACCTTCAGAAGGAAATGCGAGGGCAGCCGTCATCGCAGCGCCAACAAAGGCGAATATCATCAGGAATCGCTTGCGATAGCCGCCGGCATCCGCGATCGCACCCAGCACCGGTGCGGCGACGCTAACCAAGAATGCAGCGGCCGCAGTAATCAGCCCGAGCCGGGCCGTTACGTCAGCGCCGGAGTCATCAACGCTCCAGTAGCTGCCGAGAAAAATGGGAAAAAGTACCGCCAGAACACTGAGTGCGAACGCCGAATTTGCCCAGTCATACAGCGCCCAGGCAATGGATTTCTTGTTAAGCATTAGTGTTCACGAGTTTTCTGGAACTCGATGTCCGGCCAGCGCTCTTCGGTCAGGTTAAGATTAACGCGGGTTGGCGCCACATAGACAAGCCGCTCACCGTGATCGACGGCCAGATTATCAAATGCCTTACGTTCGAATTCGGCAAGCATTTTCTCATCATCGCACACGACCCAGCGGGCAGTCGCAACGTTAATCGCCTCAAACTGGCACTCCACTTTGTATTCATCGAGCAAGCGGTGTGCAACAACATCGAACTGTAACTGGCCGACCGCCCCAAGAATGAGGTCGTTGTTTCGCCTGGGTTTGAAGAGCTGCGTGGCGCCCTCTTCGCAGAGTTGAGCCAGACCTTTTTGTAAGGCCTTGAGCCTCAATGGGTCTTTCAGCACAGCACGTCGAAACAGTTCGGGCGCGAAATTTGGAATACCAGCAAAACGTAACTGCTCACCTTCGCTAAAACTGTCGCCAATATTGATCGTGCCATGATTGTGCAAGCCAATAATGTCGCCAGCATACGCAAGCTCCGCGTGCTGTCGATCCGCCGCCATAAAAGTGATGGCGTCAGCAATTTTCATTTCTTTGCCGGAACGCACATGCAAAAGTTTCTGGCCTTTCTTGAATTCGCCAGAACATATGCGCATAAACGCAATTCTGTCCCGATGGCCGGGGTCCATGTTCGCCTGAATCTTGAATACGAAACCGCTCATCTTGTCCTCATCCGGCAAGATCTGGCGCTGGTCGGTCTCTCGAGGCAACGGCGTCGGCGCATGCTTAACAAATTCATCAAGCAATTCTTTGACGCCAAAATTTGCCAGCGCCGAACCGAAGAAAACTGGCGACTGTTCCGCGGCCAGGTAGCGATCAATATCCAGCTCCGGGCACGCACCTTTCACTAATTCAATTTCTTCCCGGTAACTGTCTGCATCATCGCCCAAAGCTGCAGTTGCCTCAGCCGAGTCGAGGCCATCAATGATCGTCTGTCCCGACTTCTTTTGGCGGCCGACATTCTCATAAAGGTAAATGCGATCCTGCAGCAAATGATAAACACCTTTCAACGAGCGCCCCATCCCGATAGGCCAGGTAATGGGCGAACACTGAATCTTCAGAATCGATTCGATCTCATCGAGCAGATCGATGGGTTCCTGGCCATCTCGATCCAGCTTGTTGATGAACGTCATTATTGGGGTCGCCCGCAACCTACAGACATCCATAAGTTTTATCGTACGCTGCTCGACGCCTTTGGCACAGTCGATAACCATCAGCGCTGAATCGACGGCCGTCAGGGTACGGTACGTATCCTCGGAGAAGTCTTCGTGCCCTGGCGTGTCGAGCAGATTGACGACCCGATCCTCATAGGGGAATTGCATCACGGACGATGTGATCGAAATACCGCGCTGTTGCTCCAACGCCATCCAGTCAGACGTCGCGTGCCGACTTGCCTTGCGGCCTTTCACGGTTCCCGCGAGCTGAATCGCCCCACCAAACAGGAGCAATTTCTCGGTCAACGTCGTCTTACCGGCGTCCGGATGAGAAATAATTGCAAACGTACGGCGCTTGCTAACCTGTTCGGAAATTTTGGACATGGTCTGTAGTCGATTAACAGCGTCAGCTATGGGTGGTCAGTTTCTTCACCAGGACGCTGGCATCTTCACGACCTTTGGACGCCTGATAATATGCCGGCCGATCTGCAACCTTGTGAAAGTCTTTTTTCTTGTACAACGACAGTGCGTGTTCGTTCGACGGGCGAACCTCAAGGAATATTTCTCGAACCGAAGACGATCTGGCGCGGAACAATAGTTCATCGAGCAGTTTTTCGCCATAGCCCATCGAGCGGAAGTCAGGATGCACACAGATATTCAGGATATGTGCCTCGCCGGCTGCGATCGACAGAATACTGTAACCGGCGACCTCATCATTGCGCTCCAGCACGCTGCATTGGTAGCCCGCAAGCAAACAGTCGCGAAACACGCCGTGACTCCAGGGAAACTCATAACTCAGGCGCTCGATGTTCGAGACGCGCGACAGATCCTCATGGGTCATACTGCGGATCGAGATTCTGGCTTCACGTATCGGCGTAATCATGCTGTGCGGCCTGCCACCACATCCATAGCGAGACACAGGTCTTGCCATGCTTTGCGCTTCTGCGTTGGGCTGCGCAACAAATAGGCCGGATGGTAGGTAACCACTAACGGCGTTTCCCCAAAACGATGCAACTGGCCGCGCAGTCGGCCAACCGGGGTATCCGTTTCCAGCAATTGTTGAGCTGCAACTCGGCCAACCGCAAGAATGATACTGGGCTGAATCAGCTCGATCTGCCGTTGCAAGTATTCTCGACAGGCCGCTGCTTCGTCGGCTTCAGGGTCACGGTTGTTCGGTGGCCGACACTTCAGGATATTGGCAATGAAAACCTGCGCTCGCTGCTGGCCGGCGGCGCGCAACATCTCGTCCAGCAATTGGCCCGCGCGCCCGACGAACGGTTCACCGCGACGATCTTCTTCTGCACCTGGCGCTTCACCAATGATTAGCCAGTCAGCATCCTGGTTGCCTACACCGAATACGGCTTGCGTACGACTATTGTGCAGCGGGCAGCGAGTGCACTCCGACACCGCTGCACGCAGCTCTGACCAATCCATATCCGCGGCGGCTGGCTGCTCGCTCGAGAGTTCATCGACGGGATCTACCTGACCTGCAGGCGCCCAGACATCAATCCCTAGCGCCTCAAGATAGGCGCGGCGTTGATGTTCAGTCTGGATCACTTCAGGTTCCTTCGCCGGTTGCTGGCCGTTAGTCTGCCACGGCGGATGGTGTATTTCACTTAAGGGTGCAGTAATTTGCCAATCACATCCGATCCCGCCACCACGGTATCGCCTGCTTCCACTAGAACAGTTGACGATTTCGGTAGGTGAATCTCGGCGCAACCTGTCAAGCGCAGGTATGCGCAGCGCTGACCTTGTCCAACTCGACCCCCATATTGCACTATTGCGCGCGGAGCCAGACCGAAACGATAATCCGTAAACTGCAATACCACGTCATCGCCCTCATCCGTACGGAGCCAAAGCGCGTTGGTCTCATAGTCGGCGACATCATCGATGGCCGCGGCGTGCAGGTCCATGATCTTGCCTTCCACAGGCGCACGCGACGTGTAGGTCCCAAAACTGTCGATTGCAATACGAATTCGATGCGCCTCGCCCTGCAAAACGCCCTTATCGACTGCATCCACAGCAAGCACGGTGCCATCGACCGGGCTCACGACCCCCAGCGGAGCTGACGGTACGGCGCGTCGCGGATCCCGGAACAGCAGGTACAAAGCCACAAACAGAATGCCGGCAAACAAGGCAAAGACGAAATCGAGATAACGAAGTGCCGTCAGGCAGGCTATTGCTACGACCAGCAAGAATGGGATGCCTTCTCCGGCAACGAATGGGTTTCTTCTACCTTCCACTAGAATCCGCTTGTAACTAACAGCCGCGACAATCTACTGGCTTTTCGATATCTGTCAATACGGTGATCTCACATAAGCCACAAATGCAGCTACATATGCTCTAGAATTCGCGAGATAGTTATTGGGCCATTGTTACTTGTGTATTTGTAAGGGTTATTTTCCATGCGATTTTCCGAATTCGGACTGACCACTCTTAAGGAAGTGCCTGCGGAGGCAGAAATTGTCAGTCACCAGTTGATGCTGCGAGCGGGACTAATCCGCCGACTCGCTTCCGGGCTTTTCACCTGGATGCCTGTAGGTGTTCGGGTATTGCGCAAGATCGAGAAAATCGTTCGCGAAGAGATGGATCGCGCCGGTGCGCACGAGCTCTTAATGCCTTCCGTACACCCTGCCGAACTCTGGCGAGAAACCGGTCGTTGGGATCAGTATGGTCCGCTTCTGCTGCGCATGGCCGACCGCCATGAGCGGGAGTTCTGCTATGGACCGACGCATGAAGAGGTAATTACAGACGTGGCTCGCCGCGAACTGCGCAGCTATAAGCAACTGCCGATTAATTTCTACCAGGTGCAGACTAAATTCCGTGATGAAATTCGTCCGCGCTTCGGCGTCATGCGATCGCGCGAATTTATTATGAAGGACGCTTATTCGTTCGACATCGACGAGGCTGGGCTGGAAGCCGCGTATCAGAAAATGCACGCGGCCTACTCGGCGATATTTTCCCGGTTGGGCCTGGATTTCAGAATAGTGTGGGCCGACAGTGGCGAGATCGGCGGTAACAAGTCGCAAGAGTTTCACGTCATCGCTGACTCTGGCGAAGACGCGATTGCCTACAGCGACGAAGATGACTACGCATCGAACATCGAGACTGCCGCTACCCTGCCCGCAGAAGAGAAACGACCCGCGGCCAGCAAGGATATGGAGAAAATTCCGACGCCGGGCATCCGCAGCATTGACGATCTGTGCAAAATGCTCGACATAACGGCAGCCGAGACGATAAAGACCCTGATCGTAGAGGGCGATGACGGCCCCGTTGCACTGATACTGCGTGGTGATCATGAGCTTAACGCCGTCAAGGCGCAAAAACTCGCTGGCGTAGCGTCGCCGCTAACCATGGCCGACGCCGCAACCATCAAGCAAGCCACGGGTAGCGAACCAGGCTCACTGGGCCCGGTCGGCACTGAACTGCCCGTCTACTTTGATCATGCCGTCAGTTCATTGGCGGACTTCAGTTGTGGAGCCAATGAGGTCGAGCAACATTTCACAGGTGTGAATTTCGGGCGTGACTTGCCAGACCCTGAGACGGTGGACATACGCAATGTTGTCGCAGGTGATCCTGTGCCAGGCGGCAGCGGCACCCTGAAGATCGCGCGTGGTATTGAGGTCGGCCACATTTTCCAACTCGGCACGAAATACAGCGAAGCGATGGGAGCAACCGTTCAGAGCAAGGAAGGCAAAGACGTCAATATGCTGATGGGCTGCTATGGCATTGGCATTACCCGCATTGTCGGTGCTGCCATTGAGCAGAATCACGATGACAACGGAATCATCTGGCCCACTCCGATCACGCCATTCGACGTAGCCTTGGTGCCGATTAATCTGCAGCGTTCCGAGATCGTCCGCGAAGCAGCTGAGGCGCTGTATGAAGAACTGCAGGCTATGGGTCTCGACGTACTGTACGACGATCGCGACGTTCGGCCCGGAGTTAAGTTTGCGGATGCGGAGCTCATCGGAATACCGCACCGCCTGGTCGTTTCTGAGCGAGGCCTGGCCGAGGGTGAACTCGAATATCGTCATCGACGTGATAGCGAAGCACGTAATCTGAAACGTGAATCGGCTCTCGAATTACTTAAGGAATGACCGGTAAGCTACTAATTCTATTATAATACTGCTTACTCATGTTGACCGCGCGCTTCATTTCAAAGCCTCTGTTGTTACTGACCATTTTTGTCAGCTGCAACGCATTGGCACAACAGGCTCCCGATCCGGAGTTGCGAGAAGCCCTGCGAGTCGCGGCCAGCGCTGCGGACAGTTTTGACGACCGCTTTGCAGCAGAAGTCTGGTTGGCCGATATGTCCAGACGTCTGGAGCGCCAGGTCAAAGACCCGGACGAGCGCATGCAGATCCTGACGCGCGTGCACCATGAAGCATCTATCGCTGGCATTGAACCAGAGCTGGTTCTGGCCGTTATTGATGTCGAAAGCAATTTCGATACCTACGCTGTTTCCGTTGTTGGCGCGCTGGGACTGATGCAGATCATGCCGTTCTGGAAGGACGAAATCGGACGCCCGGACGACAATCTGATCAGGTTAGAAACAAATTTGCGCTACGGCTGCACTATCTTGAGTTACTACCTCAAAAAGGAGGATGGTGACTTGCGCCGCGCGCTGGGGCGCTACAACGGCAGTCTGGGCAGGCGAAAGTACCCGAACAAAGTCATCGACAGACTCAGCGGCAAGTGGTTTCAGGGTTGATTCTTACGGCTCTGAGGTTTTTTCAGAACTGACTCGCAGGGCGTCCAGCGCACTGGCCTTGGCGTTCACCGCGTCCTGACGTGCCTTGTCGTAGCGCCGTTCATTGATAAAATTCTCTGCGCTATCCAGATAATTCATCGCAGCATTCAGGTCCTGCGGCGCTAATTCTTCCGCTCCCGCCTTCTTGGCTACAGATATCGCCTGCCGCGCATCGCTCATTTCTTGCACAGGCGCACTCTGGCAGCCGGCAAGCACCAGCAAGCCGGCGAACACCACGGCGCGAAGAAAATATGACATACGGGAAGCTAGCATTGTTATTCTAATAATCCGCAACGTGTCAAAACTATCAACAGCGCAGCTACGCCGTCAAGGAAACCCGGAAATGCTTACGATGTACCACAACCCGCGATGCTCAAAGTCGCGCAAAACACTTGAAATTATTCAGGATTCGGGAAGCGATCTGACAATTATCGAATATCTGCAGGAAACGCCAGATGCGAGCCGAATTCAGCGACTGGCGGGGCTGCTTGGCATCCCGGTCGCGGACCTGCTGCGTCGCGGCGAAGACGATTTCAAAAGTTCGAGCGACCTGCCCGACCTGGATGACGATGCAGCGGTAGCAATGTGGATAGAACAACACCCGAAAACGCTACAGCGGCCGATTGTGGTCGATGATGAACACGGACGGGCGGTCGTTGGTCGCCCGCCGGAAAATGTACAGGCGCTGCTCGGAAAATGAATGAGATTCTTGTTTTGTATTATTCGCTGCATGGCGCTACAGAAGCGCTGGCGCGCGAAATCTGCTCAGGTATCGACTCGGTCGCCGGTTGTTCGTCGCGATTGCGCACGGTCCCTCCTGTGTCCACCGTCAGCGAGAGCGTCGCAGCTGAGGTTCCGGACTCTGGGCCGCCCTATGCAACAGCCGCAGACCTCACCGAATGCGCCGGCCTGGTCATGGGGAGCCCAACGCGATTCGGCAATATGGCCGCAGCGCTCAAATACTTTCTCGACGGCACTGCCAGCGAATGGTTGTCAGGAGCAGCGGCCGGCAAACCCGCTGGTGTTTTCACTTCGACGTCAACGCTGCATGGCGGCCAGGAGTCGACGTTGATTTCGATGGCAATCCCGTTGCTGCACCATGGGATGCTGATTACCGGAATTCCGTACACCGAAGAAACTCTGTCGTCGACAACGACCGGTGGCACGCCATACGGCGCCAGCCATGTCACGTGGAATAGCAAAACAGACTCGCTATCCGATGATGAGAAAGAGCTCGCGCGTGCATTGGGCAAGCGAGTCGCCGCGATCGCGCAAAAACTTGCCTGACCGCTACTGATTCAGCAGCACTTCCCTGACAAACGGCACGGTCAGCCGACGTTGTGCGCGCAATGCTTCGCTGTCGAGTTTGTCGAGCAGGCTGTACAAGCTGGCCATGTCCCGACGACTGCGGCCCAGCAAAAACTGAGCGGTTTCGTCCGGCAAATCTAGTCCTCGATGCCTGGCACGTAATTGTAGTGCCTGTCGCGTCTCGTCATCACCAAGACCCTTAAGCTGAAACGTGGGTAATTGGCCTAACCGGCTCTTGAGGTCCGCAAGCTCAAATGCAGATGCGCGCGGCGCGCTTTGGCCCGCGACAACCAGCGCGCAGTCATTTGCTACAGCCTGGTTGTACAGGCTGAACAATCCTCGTTCCCATTCTGATTTGCCTGCTGCTGAGTCAATATCGTCAATGCAGATCAAGCGCCGCTGAGCCAGACCTTCGAGCATCTCAGGTGACGTATCCACAAACATGCCCAACGGCAGATACACTGATTCATCCCCCGCCTCGTCACAGACCGCCTGCAACAAATGCGTTTTCCCGGTCGCTGCAGCGCCCCACAGATAGCAGCCTGCGCCCTCGCCGCTGCTTGCCAGATCGCGCAACATCGCCACCAGTGACTCGTTGCCAGACGCAAGGAAACTTTCGAATACGGCGTGATCCGCCAGACGCAAAGGCAGTGCCAGTTGGCTCATACCTGAATTTCGGGGTGGTCTTTCAGATACTTGTCGTAGGCGAATCGCACGACCACCGAGAGCACCGCAGCGGCCGGCAACGCGAGTAAGATTCCGAAGAAACCGAAGAGCTGTCCGCCGGCGGCAATTGCGAAAATGATGATAACCGGATGCAGACCGATTCGATCGCCCACCAGATTTGGCGTCAGGAAAGACCCCTCGATGAACTGGGCAATAGAAAACGTCGCGACCACGCCCGCCATTAACCAGAGCGAATTCGGCTCCAGTATCACCGTCAGAAATGCAAGGGCGATGCCAAAAACAAAGCCCAGGTAAGGCACGAAACTGACCAGTCCTGATACCACACCGATTGCAACCGCGAACTGCAGACCAACGAAACTAAGACCGACCGAGTAGATAACCGACAGCGCTAACATGACAAGCAATTGCCCGCGCAGGAATGCGCCCAAAACTTCGTCTGTATCTTTGGCGAGCTGCATCACTGTAGAGCGTTGCCGAGTCGGCACCAGCGCACCGATTCGTGCAATTATCTCGTCCCAATCTCGTAGCAGATAGAAAGTAATGATTGGAATCAGGAACAGGCTCAATACGGCGGCCGCTAACACGCCACCGGACTTGGAGATTGAACTCAGTATGCTCGCGCCCCAGGTTGCAGCCATATCACCGTAACGCGAGACAAAGGCACCAACGCCTACCTCGTCTTCTGATTCGACCTCAAGTAATTCCATAACGCCGGGCAACCACACCTGTTCCACCCGAACGATGATGTCAGGCAATGCCGCCATTAAGGCTCCGATCTGTGCGCTAATCAGCGGCCCCACCAGCAATACCAATAATGCGAGTACAACAATAGTCAGCAGGAACACGGTTACGACTGCCAGAGTCCGCGGCATCTTCAGTCGTTCAAGGCGATCTGCCAACGGGTCGCCCATGTAAGCAAGTAACGCGGAAGCAACAAAGGGCGTTAGCACTGGCGCGAGCAAGTAGATCAGCCAGCCGAATATGGCGACGGCAATTAACCAGTTTAGACGTCGTTCATCAGCCATGGCTTAAGTCTCCGAACGGGCGCTGCGGATCCAGTTTGAAACGTAGTCGTAACCGCTGAGCACGACGGTAACCAGCACGGCGGCACCAAGAATTGTAATAGTCACATCGTCAGGCCAGTCAAAGCCGGCTTTCCAGATAACCAGAACAAGGAACACAAACTCGAGCACCGTATTGAGCTTGCTGATCCAGGTAGGTTGCCCTTCCAGGCGACGAACCAGGTAGTGATACATGAATGACCCGGTCACGATAACCACATCGCGAAAAATGACTATAAACGCGAGCCAGACTGGAATATGACCGAGATACGCGAGCGTGCCGAAGGACCATGCGATCAGCAACTTGTCACCCGCAGGATCCAGAAACGCACCTAATCGCGTACTCCAGTCGTACTTCTTCGCCAGATACCCATCGATGCCATCGGACAGACCGGCCGCCAGGAACAAACCGAGCGCCCAGGCAAATTGTTCCTCCACAAACAACCACAGAATCGGCAGTATCAGCGCGATTCGCGATATGGATATAGCATTGGGCAACCAGCTAAGAGACATTGTTATCTTAATTATTCTTCGCTATAAAAAAATTCGAGCGTCTCGACCGGAAATTGAGCGCCGTCAAAGCTATTCTGCTCGATCAGGCCACTGAATCGCAATGCCCGGCGCAATCGTTCAACCCCGCCAAGCACTTCAACCCGGTAGCGAATCAAATCGCCGCTGACCTCTCCTATCGAAAAACTCTCGATGACGTTGGCCTCGTCGAGGATATTCTGCATTTCCGCGTATATTTCTACCGAATCGATTCCGGATACGAGCAGGTCAACAAACTCGACCGGAGCATCGCCGCGAATCGCGAATTGGTCAGCCAGTTGATCAGCAACCAGCCCGACGACCATTTCTGGCTCGCCATTCCAGGTTCTTTTGTCGCCAGAGAAAATGTAATCCCAGCGATTGCGTTGACTGGAAGATGCACGCACTCGCCCTATCAATATGGAATCTACCTCGTAGCGCTCGGATGCGGCCAATATTAACTCGTCAAAGCCACCCCAAATGTCGCTGAACTGCACGTTCTGCTGGTCTTGCGCATCCATGAGCGGAAAGAGAACAGGCAAGCCGCGGCGGTCGGCCGTATCCAGCACCCGTTGCCGCAACAGACGGTCTCGATCAATGGTGCGACCGGCAGACCTGCTTTGCTCCGGGTCGTCAGCCGCGATGATCTCGCGTTCGCCCTGACCCCAATCGACTGCCAACCAGATCAGAGTTACCGGACGATCGGTTCCCCACACGGTCTGACCGGATTGACGCAACACCTGTTCGACAGCTTCACCATCAAACGAAACCCACAAGGTGTCGTCCTCCCCTGGACGAAATTGCACAACATAGGCAGCGGGACTCGGGAAAAGTAATTCGATCATTTCCCGATCAGAGCCGAGTTCGGCACCGGAAACGCGCAACAGGACGCTGGCGAGCGCTTCCTTGTAGGCTTCTTGTCGCGGATTATCCTGCTCATCGTCCAGCGGGACCTGGGCGGTATACAACGTTGCCATTTCGACCGCCATTGCCGCAGGTATACCAATTGTCAGGAAGCCAAGCGCTAGAATCGCCAGCGCAAAAGCTCGGAATCTCCGCGCGCTGGCGGAAATGAATAAATGCATTTTCAGCAAGGGTGGTTTCCCCATCTGTGCCCAAGCACTATTATACCGCCCGAATCTCAATAACGAGCATCAATCCTTCGGAAGAACAGTCATTCAATAAACCATGAGCAGCGAACCCCTAACGTATAAAGATGCCGGCGTCGATATCGAAGCTGGCAATGAACTTGTAGACCGGATCAAACCTCTCGTCAGGAAGACGATGCGCCCTGAAGTCCTGGCTGGCCTCGGCGGATTTGGCGGGATGTTTGCATTGCCACCTGACCGATACCGGGAACCTGTGCTCGTTTCCGGCACTGACGGTGTCGGCACCAAGCTGAAAATCGCCCAGCAACTAGGTCGTCACGACAGTATCGGTATCGATCTGGTTGCAATGTGCGTCAATGACATTCTCGTACAGGGCGCCGAACCGCTCTTCTTTCTCGACTATTTTGCTTGCGGCATCTTGGATGTCGAAGTCGCTGCCAGCGTAGTGGCAGGAATAGCCGATGGTTGCACGCAAGCGGGCGCAGCACTGATCGGTGGCGAAACCGCAGAAATGCCGGATATGTATCCCGCTGGCGAATACGACCTTGCCGGTTTCTGTGTAGGTGCCGTCGAACGCGAGGACATCATTGATGGCTCCGATATTTTAGCTGGAGACACGCTGATCGGGCTGGCTTCAAACGGCGCACACTCGAATGGTTATTCACTAATTAGAAAAGTACTGGAACGCGCACCTGACGATGAGATCAACGGTCGTGCCGCAGGCGACGTCATGCTCGATCCAACGCGGATCTACGTACGCCCGGTCCTGGAGCTAATGAAGTCAGTAAACATCAAGGGGCTCGCGCACATAACCGGTGGCGGTATTTCCGAGAATCTGCCGCGTGCGCTTCCTGCAAACCTGCATGCAGAAGTGGATACGTCGAGCTGGCAGCAAGGACCTGTTTTCGACTGGCTCGCGACAACGGGTAACATCGATATTGCAGAGATGCGGCGCACCTTTAATTGCGGCGTCGGTATGGTCGCTGTTGTGGCAGCAGCAGATGCTGATGCGACCGTGTCAGTCTTAAAGGCCGCTGGCGAAAACGCCTGGAAACTTGGTCAAGTTGGTAACGGCGCTGGCGAGGTTCAGTATCTTTGACTGATCGTCGCTGCCGTGCAGCCGTTTTGATATCGGGATCGGGCAGTAACCTGCAAGCATTCATTGACCGCGTCGAAAGCGGCGAACTAAATCTGGAAATCGTCGTTGTCATTAGCAATCGAGCCGATGCGTTCGGACTTGAGCGCGCTGCTAAAGCACAAATCCCTACGGCTTGCATCGCGCATGGCGACTTTGACGATCGCGAATCTTTCGACAGGGCCGTTGCGGAAAAATGCGATGAGGTTGGCGTTGACTTACTGATTCTCGCTGGTTTTATGCGCATTCTCAGCCCCTGGTTCGTAAATCACTTTGCCGACCGGATACTGAATATTCATCCAGCATTGCTGCCCGCATATCCGGGCCTAGACACGCATCAGCGCGTTATCGATGCTGGCGAAAAGTGGCATGGCAGCACGGTTCACCTGGTCACTGCTGAGCTGGATGCCGGCCCGCCAATCTTGCAAGGCCGACTGGCCGTTCGCAGCAATGAAAGTGCAGCAGAACTTGCTGCACGCGTACAAACCGTTGAACATCAGATCTACCCGCGGGTAGCCGGCATGTTCGCTGGCGGTGATTTGAGCTTTCGTGAGGCATGTGTCTATCTGGGTGGCGAGAAACTGCAGCAACCCATTACAGAGGAGTTCGAGTGACTACAGGGACGGGGCAGGAAAGATCTTTGGTACGCGGGCTGGCGCTGATCCCGGCAACGGCTGTGATTCTCGCGAACATCATTGGCACCGGCGTCTTCGTCAAAGCACGAGTGATGACCTGCAACGTTGGTTCACCAGAAATGGTTTTGCTCGTCTGGTTCCTGGCCGGCATCCTGACCCTGGCCGGGGCACTGGTGTATGCCGAACTTGGCGCAATGATGCCGCGCTCCGGTGGCGAATTTCATTTTTTGGACGCTGCGTTCGGCAAACGCTGGGCGTTTCTATATGGCTGGACCAAGACCATTGCGCTTGGCGCATCTGCTGCAGCGACTTCGATTATTGCTGTTATTTTCCTGAATGACCTGTTGGGAGGCGCCCTGCCACCCTTCGCGATGCAAACCTTGCCACTGCTTGTCATCGTTATTGCTACTGCACTCAATCTTCTGAGCGTACATTCCAACGGCCTCACCATAACGATGTTGACGACTATCAAGGTTGCACTGGTCCTGATGATCGGTGTCGGCGCCTTTTTCTTGGCGGATGGCAGCTCAGGCAGTTTTTCTGGAAGCGGTGCCACGGGTACCTGCGAAGGTGTGCCAGAGACGGCCAAGCTCGGCATCAGCGGCTTCGGTGCTGCCATGCTAGGTGCGCTTTGGGGTTACAACGGCTGGGCAATCATTGCCGCGGTTGGCGGCGAGATTAAGCATCCTGAACGAACACTACCGCGCGCTTTGATCGGCGGCACGTTGTTCGTTATGGCTTTGTATTTGCTGATCAACAGTGCGTACTTCTATGTGCTCACCCCTGTCGAAGTCGCCAGCGTAGCAGAGTCTTCATCGGTGGCGAGCGAGGCGGCGGCGCGGTTATTCGGGCCCGGCGTCGTAGCCTTGATGTCAGCTGGACTGATGATTTCTGCGTATGGCACAACGCATACGACGATGCTGTCCGGTCCGCGCGTGCCATTCGCTTTGGCGCAGGCCGGCCTTCTGCCTCGCCCGATCGCGCATATATCCAGGAGCGCGGTCCCATCAGTTGCGGTAATTACTGTCGGTGTTTGGTCAATCTGCCTGGCGGCAACCGGTACCTTCGATATTCTGACCGACATTTACATTTTTGTACTCTGGGTCTTCTTCGGCATGAATGGCGCTGCACTAATCATTTTGCGTCGACGCCAGCCGAATGCAGAGCGACCTTACCGGGTCTGGGGATATCCGTACGTACCCATCCTGTTCCTGCTGGTAACGGTGTATTTGTTAGTGAATACCGTCTGGGCCACGCCGTATAGGGCTCTGTGGGGCATCGCATTAATCGTCGTTGGGCTGCCGTTATACGAGTACTTCTCGCGCCGATCCGAAAGCACTAGTTCGTAGTCTTCATCTTCCAGACGGGCAGAAATAGTGCGGCCACCAAGACGGCACCGGCACAGGCAGCCAACAACAGGTATTGGCTAGAGAAGCCGTAGCCAACGCGATGACCCCAGGCGATGAGCGGCAATACCAACGCACCGAGACCTAATGACAACGTGTACTCAACCGAAAATGCGCGTGCGCGCCAGTTTGGCGCAACAAAGTGCCCCAGCAACCAACTCGTAACCGGCACTTCGGCAAACATAAGCAGCACCAGAACCATAACCATCGGCAAAATGACGAGCCCAAACGTATTGGCTATGAACGCTAAGGCGATCATTTGTGGAATGAGCAGCGTTATCAAGATCGGTCGTGCACCAAATCGATCCAGCAATATGCCGACCGGCAACTGTGCGAACGCAGCAACTGCGAATACCAGGGCCGTGTAACCGCCTACCTGTGACAAGTCTATACCGGTCGATACCAGACGTTCGTCAAATAGTTTCGGCAAGGTCATTGTCACGGCATTGAATACCATGCCGCCGAAAATCGCGGAAATGATGACGACAATAAAAACTCTGATCTGATTACGCCGACTGACACCCTCAAAAGTCTCTTCGGATTGACTGGCGGAATCTTTCGCGGCCATTTCGCCGCGACGGTTCTGCCAGGCATACGCCAAGCCAAACAGAATTGCGATCAGACCTGGGACAAGAAAAGCACTGCGCCAGCCAAAAGCCTCCGCCAGCAATCCCGTCACCAGGGCCGACCCGGCAAGGCCCATATTGCCAAATACGCCGTTTATGCCAAGCGCCTTGCCAGGGCGCTCCGCCAGTTCGATAACCAGCGCCAACCCAACTGGGTGATAAATTGCGGCAAATGCACCGAGAAACGCGAGCCCAGTAGCAAGACTAACCGGGCCCGTCGCAAACGCGGTGAATAGACTGGATACGCCACAACCGAGAAAAAATGCAGTGATCAGGCTGCGACGATCCAGGTGATCGCCCAACCAGCCGGCGGGCAAAGTGGCGAGGCCGAAGGCGACGTACATCGAAGTACCCAGCGCCAGCGCTTCGCCATAACTCAGCTGCCAGTCTGCCTCTATCGCGATGACAGCTGTTGGAAACACGAGCAAGAAAAAATGGTCGAAAAAGTGCGCCAGATTCAGGTACATCAGGCCACTCTTGCGATTCATCGTCGTCGCTCGTCTTCGTCAGGCAGGCTAGGCCTTCGGCAGGGTAACGCCTTGTTGGCCCTGGTACTTACCGCCGCGGTCTTTGTAGGACGTCTCGCACTCTTCGTCAGATTCGAGAAAGAGCATCTGTGCGACCCCCTCATTGGCGTAGATTTTCGCTGGCAACGGCGTGGTATTTGAAAACTCCAGCGTCACATGCCCTTCCCACTCCGGCTCCAGCGGCGTGACGTTAACGATAATTCCACAACGTGCGTAGGTCGACTTACCAAGACAAATCGTCAAGACGTTACGCGGAATTCGAAAAAATTCGACCGTACGCGCAAGCGCGAAGGAATTTGGCGGAATTACGCAAACTTCACTATCGACATCGACGAAACTGGTTGCGTCAAACTGCTTGGGATCGACAATTGCCGAATTGATATTTGTGAAGATCTTGAACTCAGTAGAGCAACGTACGTCGTAACCGTAACTCGACGTACCGTAAGACACGATGCGACCGTCTCCATTCTCACGAACCTGGCCCGGTTCGAAGGGTTCGATCATGCCGCTCTGCTCCGCCATGCGGCGGATCCATTTATCCGATTTAATGCTCAAGCTTTTTCCTCAACTACGATATTGGGAAATTTATTGCTGTAGTCCTTGCCTTGTCCGGCCAGCACCGCTGCCATGCGGCGTGCTGCATTTCTGTATGCATTCGCAGCCGGCGAATCCGGTTCGGACACAACTGTCGGACTACCGCTGTCTGTTTGCGACCGAATGCTGGCCTGAAGTGGCAACTGCCCGAGCAGTTCAACATCAAAATCATCTGCCATCTGCTCTCCGCCGCCACTGCCAAATATCGCTTCCTCGTGGCCGCAGTTCGTACAAATATGGCTACTCATGTTCTCAATAATTCCCAGAACCGGCACAGACACCTTGCGGAACATCGCAAGCCCTTTGCGGGCATCCAGCAAAGCAATATCCTGCGGCGTTGTAACGATGACCGCGCCACTGACCGGGACCTGTTGCGACAACGTAAGCTGAATGTCGCCGGTACCCGGTGGCATGTCGACGATCAGGTAGTCCAGATCGTGCCAGGTTGTCTGTTGCAGCAACTGATTCAATGCCGAGGTCACCATCGGTCCGCGCCAGACCATCGGCTGATCCGGATCGACGAGAAAACCGATTGAATTCACCTGCACGCCGTGTGCTTGTAACGGCTGCATCGTCTTGCCGTCAATGCTGGTCGGCTGCTCGCCAGCCAGGCCAAGCATATGCGGTTGGCTGGGCCCGTAAATATCAGCATCGAGCACACCGACCGAAGCACCGTCTGCGGCTAGAGCCAATGCGAGATTAACAGCGACTGTCGACTTGCCGACACCGCCTTTACCGGAAGCCACGGCAATGACGTTACGAATCTGCTCCAGCGGTTTGAGATTGTGCTGTACGCCGTGAGCCACGATTTTCGTGCTGAATTCGACGTCTAAAGGCCGTTTCTCGCCATTTGCCGCCAAAGCGGCCGAAATCGCGTCCGCATAGTCCGAATAGGCGGTTTGGGCCGGAAATCCGAGTTCAATACGCGCAACAATGCGGTCTTCGCCATCGTTGACGTCCAGGACGCGGCCGACATCGCCAATCGTACGGGCAATGCCCGGTAACTCAATGGAATTGAGGAAGTTTTTCACATTCGATTCTGCTGACGGCGTCACATTTCGGCCGTTCGTATTAGGTAAAATAAATGCCAGTTGGTCCCCTGTGACAGGGGCATATGCGCCACATTGTAACGAAGCCTGCGACGGTGCCAAGCATTGATTTCAAAGGGCTCCCGTAACATTGTGTTGGGATCGTTGTGGCATAATGCCGCGGCGAATTAATAAGCTGCGAATTTCGAACTTCGCCTGGGCAAGAGCGAGTCGATTGACAAGTAAAACAACAGGATCATTGGTACTGCGCGCAGGGAGGCCCGCCTTCAGACTCTGCGGCTTCGCGCTATGCGTGATGAATTCGGTCTTGCTACCGTGAGCCTGCTCGGTAAATTCAGGGCTGACCAGCTCATTTCGCAATTGGCAGCTGAACCACAACCGGATTCCCGCAACGCACAAAATCTGATCGCCAAGATCAAGAAAATAGGCCCCAAGGTCATTCCGAAAGCCATCGATGCGCTGGCGCTCTCCGACAAGAGTCACACGATGGTCTTTGTCGATATTCTGACCAGCCTCGTCAGTGACAAAACAATTGAAGCCTATCGCGAAGGACTGGCTGACGGTAACGAACGCGTTGTGTCGGGTACCGCGTGGGCACTTTCGAGCAGCATCAACTACAACGTAAACCACCTGCTGGATTTCTTCGATGATCCAGAAGTCTCGAAACACTCCCTGATCGAAATTCTTCGCGTACACAAGCAGGACTTGAGCGTCCACGATTTGCTCCAGCGCGCCTACGAAATCGACTCGAAAGAGTCCGGCGAATTATTCAAGATCATTGAGGAAATTATCAAACCAGAAATGGTGCCGGATCTGATAGCTCGAATGGGCGGCAAGGATCCGTATATCAAGATTCACCTGATCGGTCTGCTTGGCCGATTCAATAAGCCAGAAGTTAATCAGGCGCTGGAGATTCAACTCAGGGACACGCACAAACTGGTACGCAGTGCCGCCTTGTCCGCGCTCGCATCAAGAGGTGCAGACGTTAATATTGCCGCGGTAAGCCGATTGCTTCAGGACCAGGATCTCGACGTACAGAGCAAAGCCGTTGACATGCTCGTGCAAATGAACCATCCGGATACTGTCAAGTTTCTCGCCGACGCATTGAAGGACGACTCAGAGTACGCACGTCGAGCTGCCGTAGAAGTCCTCAATGAGGTTGGCAACAAAGATTCAGTCAAAGATTTGCTGAATGTGCTGAAGGATGATGACTGGTGGGTGCGATCAAGAGCCGGCGATGCACTGGCCGAAATTGGCGGACCGAAAGTTGTTAATTCAGTTGTCGCATTGATCAAGGATGAAGACGAGGAAATACGAAGAACTGCAGTCGAAATTCTGAATGCGACCAAAGACGCGAGTGCTGTCGAGCATTTGATCAAAGCGACTGAAGACAAGGACTGGTGGGTTCGCGAACGAGCGGTCGACGCATTATCCAAAGTCAAAGATTCGAGAGTTCTGCCTCGTTTACTGGAGATGCTCGGGAAAGATCCCAAGACCGATACCGTGGTCATTCGCGCATTGTCGAAAGTCGGCAGCCATGCCCAAATTACCAAAATTGTACCGATGCTTAACCACGCGGAACGCGAGGTCCAGGTCGAAGCCATCAAGGCGATCTCGGCGCTGGCCGATCAGTCGCATGCCGAGTCGGTGCGCGACGTTTTGAAGAAAGTTAAACAGTCTGATGAAGAAACGATCATTCGAAGCGCGGACAAGGCGCTGCAAGAACTGGATGCGCGCTTTTCTGAAACCGTTATGGCCGAAAACAAACGGGCTGAGAAGATTGGCGAACACACCAAGACACTGTTGCTCGACAATGACGAATTAGAGAAAGCACTTTCTGCCCATCAAGCTCTGGATCCGGATAGTGAAAAACCACCAACTGAAACTGCAGCACCGCCACCTGCAATGGCCGGGCCGATGCTGGATATATCGAAGCTCAACCCGGGCGACGTTATTGATGGACGCTATAAGTACATTGAAAAGATCGGTAAAGGCGCGTTCGGTACCGTTTTACTGATGCAGGATGAAGTTGTCGATGAACAACTCATCCTCAAATTCTTGAACCCCAATGTGTCGTCGGACGAAGAAATGATGAAACGCTTCGTTCACGAACTGCGCTATTCGCGAAAAATCACCCATCGCAACGTCATTCGCATATACGACTTCCTGAATCTGCAGGGTTGCTATGCGATATCCATGGAATACTTTCCGTCACACACCTTATCCGGCGAAATACCGGACGCCAAACCCATGGCTGTGAAAAAGGCGCTAAAATTCTCGCGCGACATCGCGACCGGCATGTCCATTGCGCACTTGGCTGGGGTAATTCACCGCGATCTGAAGCCGGCCAATATCCTGGTCAATGAAGACGGCCTGCTCAAGATCGTAGATTTTGGCGTTGCCGCAGCCGCCTCCAGTGGCGATACGCAATTAACCAAGACCGGTTACGTGATCGGCTCGCCTAAATACATGGCGCCCGAACAAATTCTCGGCAAGAAGGTCGACGAAACGGCTGACGTATACAGCATTGGTGTCATCATGTACGAAATGACAACCGGAATCCCTCCCTACAGTCGCGGCGACCACATGTCGGTTATGTATCAGCATGTTCAAGGTAAGGCCAAGCAGTGTCAGGAAATCAACCCGGAAATCCCCGACACTTACGCTGCGGTTATCGCAAAAGCCATGTCAGTTGATAAGTCCAAACGCTACCAGTCTATGGACGAACTCACCGAGGCGCTGGACTCCGTAAGCCTGTAATTCCTCTCTAAATGATAAAAATGTGATGTCGCTCTGGAATGCGACATAATTTCCGCCTAGGATAAGCGCAACTGTTTGATTTATAGGCAAAGCCCGTATGGCACGAATAGATGCCTTTTTGAAGCTCGGCCTCGCACAAGGCTGCTCGGACGTCCACCTGGCCGTCGGCGTGCCGCCAATGCTGCGCATGAACGGCGATCTGGTGCCTATCAAGTTCCGCGCATTGTCCGATACAGAACTCGAAACCTATATTCTTGAAATCCTCACCAAGAATATGCGAGATAAACTGCATGCTGGCAATGACCTGGATTTTTCGTATGTCGGTGAAGAAGGCGGTCGCTTTCGCGTCAATGTCTTTCGCAAAGCTACTGGCTATGGCGCAGTATTTCGGCACATTCCGACTGACGTTCCGTCGCTCGATCAGCTGAATGTTCCCGACGTCCTTACAGAATTCTGTGAGTACCACCAAGGCATGGTGCTCGTCACCGGCTCTACCGGTACCGGTAAATCGACGACGCTTGCCGCGATGGTTAATCACCTCAATGAAACTCGTAACCTGAATATCATCAGCCTGGAAGACCCGATCGAATTTGTGCATCCCAGCAAGAAGAGCCAGGTAATTCAGCGTGAGCTGGGGACGCACATTGAGTCATTTGCCGATGGCGTGCGCGCTGCGATGCGTGAGGACCCTGATGTTATTCTGGTCGGCGAGCTACGCGACGCTGAAACGATATCCATGGCAATGATGGCAGCGGAAACGGGCCACCTGGTGCTTGGCACACTGCACACAACCGGCGCCGTTAAAACGATCGATCGTGTTATCGATGCACTTCCTGGTGATCTTCGCGAACAGACCAAGGCATTCCTGGCGATGAGTCTGAAAGCAGTAGTGACCCAGGTCCTGGTGAAAACGCCCGATGGACGAGGACGCAAGGCAATTCTCGAGATTCTAGTTAATAACCGAGCGATTGCGAAACTTATCACCACAGACCAGACGCACCAGATACCATCGCAACTACAGACGGGACGGGACCAGGGAATGCAGCTCCTGGACTCGGCACTTCTGGATGCGATTAACGCAAAGGAAATCGATCCGGACGACGCCTATCGATATGCTAACGACAAGCAAAAATTTCAACGCTACGTCACTAATACCGATCTGGTTCCACTGGTCGATCTTGGCGGCAACGAGAAGCTACTGAATGGCTAACATCGATAATTTTCTGCAGGAAGCACTGCAAAGTCGCGCATCGGATCTGCATTTCATATCCGGCGACCCGGTACGTGCAAGAATTCACGGCGAACTCCAGGTGATCAAGGAAGAACGCCTGACTGTCGACTTTGTAAAAGAATGCATGTACGAGATCATGGATGGGTCTGCGACGCGTACGTTTGAAGAGCACGAGTCGGCCGACTTCGCCTACAGCATCCCGGACGTGTCTCGGTTTCGTGTCAACGTATTCCAACATTTGAACGGCATAGGCGCGATCTTTCGTGCGATTCCATCGCAGGCGTTAACTCTCGATCAACTCGACATGCCGCGAGTAATTCACGACCTCTGCAAACATACACAAGGCATGATTCTCGTAACAGGCAAAACCGGGTCGGGCAAGTCCACCACGCTTGCCGCGATGATAGATTCCATGAACAAGAATCTTAAGGGTCACATTCTGACGATTGAAGACCCTATCGAGTTTGTCCACAAATCGCAGGGCTGTCTGATGAGCCAACGCGAAGTCGGCGAGCATAGCGAAAGTTTTGCGCACGCCCTGCATTCTGCCCTGCGCGAAGATCCGGATGTCATCCTGGTCGGCGAAATGCGCGATCTGGAAACTATCAGCATTGCTGTCACAGCGGCGGAAATGGGCATCCTGGTAATGGGCACGCTGCATACCAATGGCGCCGCCCAGACAGTCGATCGCATCATCAACTCCTTTCCTTCGGACAAGCAGGCTCACATCCGTACGATGATTTCGACGTCTTTGCGAGGCGTCGTATCTCAGCAACTGCTGCCCACCAAGCAAAAGGCTGGTCGTGTTGCCGCACTGGAAGTGCTGATCAATACTCCGGCCGTTGCAAACCTGGTTCGGCAAGGGAAACTGGATCAGCTGGAGACAGCAATGCAGGCCGGCGGCGCTGTCGGCATGCAGACTATGGATTCGGCCCTCATGACACTGGTCGAAGGCGCCGTCATTTCTGGCAAGGACGCGTACTTGCAGGCCAATCACAAATCTAAATTCGAACGAATGAAAGACGCCGTCTGAAACATGGCATAATCGCGGCCATTAACCCGGCCCAGATTCTGCACATGCCTCAAAAAGTTCGAAAAATTCTTGTCTCCAATGCCTTGCCCTATGCCAATGGGTCCATACACATGGGACACCTGGTCGAGTACTTGCAAGGCGACATCTGGGCTCGATTTCAGAAATTGCGCGGACACCAGTGCACTTACGTTTGCGCAAGCGATGTTCACGGCACTCCGATCATGCTCAAGGCTCGTGAGCTTGGTGTTTCACCGCAAGAACTGACCGAAAAGGTAACTGAGGAATTCCTGCGTGATTTTTCGGCGTTCGGTATCGAATTCGACAACTACTACACAACACATTCGCCGGAAAATGAAGAGTTGGTCGGCGAAATGTTCAAGACCCTTTACGAATCAGGCGATATTTATACGAAGACGATCGAGCAGGCCTATGATGAACAGGAAAACATGTTCCTACCTGATCGATTCGTGCGCGGCACATGTCCTGTCTGTGCAACCGACGATCAGTACGGCGATGCCTGCGAGAATTGCGGCGCGACCTATTCTCCGGCTGACCTGATCGACCCAGTTTCTGTGCTTTCAGGCACCGCGCCGGTCAAACGTGATTCGGAGCACTACTTCTTCAAGCTCAGCGAGTACGAAGAACGCCTGCGCGACTGGATCAAAGACGCGAAACTTGAAAAGGGAATCGTATCCAAACTTGAAGAATGGTTTGAAGCTGGCCTGCAGGACTGGGACATCTCTCGCGACGCACCCTACTTCGGCTTTCAGATCCCCGGCACTGACGATAAATATTTCTACGTCTGGCTGGATGCACCCGTTGGCTATGCCGCAAGTTTCATGAACCTCTGCGAACGTCGTGGCGACCTGGACTTCGACGAATACTGGCGCCCCGGTCACGACACCGAGCTCTACCATTTCATTGGCAAGGACATCATGTATTTTCATACTTTGTTCTGGCCGGCGGTTCTCGCCGGCGCAGGCTTTCGTACGCCGACCAGTGTTTTTGCGCACGGCTTTTTGACCGTTGACGGCAAGAAAATGTCGAAGTCGCGCGGCACTTTCATCAATGCGCGGACCTATCTGGATAATCTACACCCCGCGCACCTGCGTTATTATTATGCGGCGAAACTTGGACCGACGGTCGAAGACCTTGATCTGAACCTCGAGGACTTCGTCGCGCGGGTGAATTCGGACCTGGTCGGCAAATTGATCAACATTGCGAGTCGTTGCGCCGGCTTCATTAACAAGCGCTTTGACGGTCATCTCGCCAGCGAGCTGGATGATTCGGAATTGTTCAAATCATTTGCTGATGCATCCGAAGAAATTGCGGAGCACTACGAACAGCGCGAATACTCGAAGGCCATGCGCCGCATAATGGCCCTGGCGGATGACGCCAACCGCTATATCGACGAGAAAAAACCCTGGGTCATGGCCAAGGAAGAGGCTAGCCTGCCCGAAGTTCAGGCGATCTGTACCCAGGGGATAAACCTGTTTCGCAGCCTGATGATCTACCTGACGCCGGTTATACCCAGCGTATCTGCTGATTCCCTTGAGTTTCTGGTCGAGGATAACTGGCACTGGGACAGCGCCTCATCACCTTTGCTGGGGACCAAGCTGGCACCATTTAAACCTTTGCTGACTCGCGTCGAAACAGAGCAAATCGGCAACATGGTCGAGCAATCGAAACAAAGCTAGTTACAATACACCTCTGCCATGACAGAGCTGATCGTAATCCTCGTTGGAACCGTCTTCGTCAACAACTTCGTGTTGGTGCGATTCCTTGGGCTGTGCCCGTTTCTGGGTGTTTCGCGGAACATTGAAGCCGCCGCCGGAATGTCGCTTGCGACGGCATTCGTATTAACCCTGTCATCCGCCAGCGCGTACCTGTTGCACCAATACGTCTTGTTGCCGCTCGATCTGGAATACCTGAGAACGATTAGCTTCATTCTGGTGATTGCGGCAAGCGTACAATTCACCGAAATCATGGTGCGCCGGCTCAGCCCACTGTTGCACCAGGTACTCGGCATCTATATTCCGCTGATCGCCACCAATTGCGCGGTTCTCGGCGTCGCTTTACTCAACGTACAAGAATCGAACGGCTTTGTTCAGTCCGTATTTTTCGGCTTTGGCGCAGCCGCTGGGTTTGCGTTGGTGCTGGTCATGTTTGCCTCCATTCGAGAACGACTTGAAGCAGCCGATATTCCCTCGCCCTTTCGTGGCACCGCGATCGCCCTCATGACCGCTGGCATCATGTCGCTTGCGTTCATGGGATTCGCCGGGATGGCACGCCCGTGACAGCCGTCATTACAATCGCGGCGCTGGCACTGCTTGCCGGACTGGCGCTGAGTTACGCCTATCGCTCTTTGCCCGCGAAGCCCTCCGACCTGGTTGAACAGGTTAACGATCTGTTACCGCAAACACAGTGCGCACAGTGCGGTTACCCGGGTTGCCGCCCGTACGCCGCTGCCATTGTTGATAGTGAGGTAGCGATCAATCTCTGTCCCCCTGGCGGTGACGACACGGTGCGTCGACTGGCGGACCTGCTCGGCAAGGATGTCCTGCCACTGGTCGAGCAGCGAGCCGAGGCGCGTAGCGTTGCGATCATTGACGAAGATCGCTGTATCGGATGTACACATTGCCGCACCGCCTGCCCGGTCGATGCGATCGTTGGCGCACATCATCTAATGCACTCAGTTATCACCGCCGAATGCACCGGCTGTGAACTCTGTATCGCACCCTGTCCGGTCGACTGCATCAGCCTGCGGGACGTCGCATGAGCGCCCCGACATACGACCTCGGCAAACTGCATGGCGGATTGCGTCTGCAGGGTCACAAGACCACTTCGACTGCAGCGGCAATTCAACACGTTCCGTTGCCCGATGTGCTGGTATTGCCCATCACCCAGCACGTTGGCGACCCTTCGCAACCGATAGTAGAAATTGGCGAAAAGGTATGCAGGGGGCAGTTGCTTGCCCAGGCCGACGGCAGCTTGAGCGCACCTGTACACGCTTCGTCTTCCGGTACAGTTGTCGCGATCGAGCCATGGCCCGTAGCACGACGGCTCGGCGAGAACGCGCCGTGCATCGTTATTGAATGTGACGGCGAAGACCGCCCTCTGGACACCTTAGAAGCGACGCCGAACTTCCTCGAACTGTCGCCCGACGCACTGCTTGACCGAATTCTGCAAGGCGGCATTGTCGGGCTGGGCGGCGCTGTGTTTCCGACTGCACAGAAGCTGATGCAGGCCGTCAGCTGTGAGCTCGACTTTCTGATATTGAACGGCGTCGAATGCGAACCCTACATCAGCTGCGACGACATGCTAATGCGCGAATTCGCCGTCGAAGTCCTAGGTGGCGCACAGATCCTGCTGCATGCGCTGCAAATCGACGTTTGCTACATCGCTGTAGAGAGTGATAAACCAGCGGCAATTCAATGCCTTGGCGATGAAATGGCGAAACTGGATGACGCGCGAATAGTCCTCAAACAAGTACCGACGATCTACCCCTCAGGGGGTGAAGATCAGCTGGTACAGCTGGTCGCAAATCTCGAAGTACCCAGCGGTGGTCTCCCCAGCGATGTGGGCTGTCTTGTGCAGAATGTAGGTACCGCATCTGCCATATACGACTGGATAGTCAATGGAGAACCCTTGGTATCAAGAATCACCACCGTGACCGGCGACGGCGTCGTAAATCCGATGAACGTGGCGGCACGTATCGGCACTCCGCTCGCCGATATCGTCGCATTTGCGGGCGGATACACCGACAGAGTTCAGCAGTTGATCGTTGGCGGACCAATGACAGGCAAATCGGTTACTACCGACCGAGTACCGCTGGTGAAAGCGACAAACTGCGTCCTCGCACTCTCCGAGCCGCCGGCCATAGGGGCGGAGATGCCCTGTATCCGCTGCGGTGATTGCGCGGACGTTTGCCCTATTCAATTGCAGCCACAACAACTCTTCTGGCATGCCTGCGCCGACGATGAAAGCAAACTGCGCCTGCATGGGCTAACCGACTGCATTGAATGCGGTTGCTGCGACCTGGTGTGCCCCAGTCATATTCCGTTAACCGCTGATTTTCGCACGGCGAAAGCCCGCATTCAGGAACTGGCCGACGAAAAAGCGCGTGCCGAGCGGGCTCGGTCTCGATTCGAAGCACGCAATGAGCGCCTCGAAAGAGAGCAACATGAACGTGATTCCGAATTAGCACAGCAAAAAACCACGGCTAAAAAAGCAGGGCCGGCCGAGATCGCCGAAATCCTCAAGCGCAGTCAGAAGAAACAGGACGAGGATCAATAGTGGAATTTGCGCGGAAAGAAGCACCATTTATCGCACCCAATGCCAAGGTGTCCGCGATGATGTTGCAGGTATTGCTGGCACTGGTTCCCGCTGCACTCGCGCATGTCTGGTACTTCGGGCCAGGCCTCCTTTTTAACTTCCTGATCGCGACGGGCTTCTGTGTCGCCGGCGAAGCGGCGATGGTACGAGCTCGCGGGCGCGACCCGGCTATTGCATTGGCTGACTACAGCGCGCTGGTTACAGCTGCACTGCTCGCCTTTGCCTTGCCCTCACTGACACCTTGGTGGGTCACCGCAACCGGCGCATTGTTTGCCGTTATCGTCGCCAAGCATCTCTACGGTGGCGTCGGCTTTAACGTGTTTAATCCGGCAATGGCGGGCTACGTCGTTATTCTCCTGGCATTCCCGCTGGAAATGAATCTCTGGGTAGCACCCAGCATGGGCGACATCGACTACATTGATCTGAGCGTTTTGCAGACCGCAACCTACACGCTCACAGGTTCGCTGCCTCCAGACCTCGGCTTCGATGCAATCAGCCGCGCAACACCTCTGGATGCAATGCAGTCCGGGCTGCGCAATATGCAGACCTATGCCGAAATACGTACCAATCCAATGATGGGTGATTTCGGTGGACGCGGTTGGGAATGGATCGGCAACTTTGTCGCTATTGGAGGCTTTTGGCTCTTAGTGCAAAAGATCATTCGCTGGCAAATCCCAACCGGCGTATTCATCGGCTTGCTGTTGCCGGCGGGCATCATGTACCTCGTCGACCCAGGCAGTCATGCAAGCCCCGGTTTTCATCTTTTTTCCGGTGCGACCATCCTGTGCGCCTTCTTTATTGCCACTGACCCCGTATCCGCAGCAACCAGCCCCAAGGGACGACTCATCTACGGCATCGGTATTGGTCTGCTGATTTACGTCATCCGGCGCTGGGGCGCCTACGCCGACGGTGTGGCCTTCGCGGTACTCCTGATGAACATGGCGGTACCGGCAATTGATCGCGTCACCCGACCACACATTGTTGGCCATCCCATCGGCAAGCAACCGCTGGACACGAGCGATGAGTAGCCCGAACTCCGTCGTCAAGAGCGGTATAACGTTGGCAGCCATAGCGGCAATCTGCACGTCACTGGTCGCAGCGACCTATCATTTGACCGCCGACCGCATTGCGGCAAATGACAAGGCATTGCTCGAACAGAGCCTGCACCCAGCGTTGTCGGACCTTTTCTACGATAGCGGTGTCAGCGAGTCTCGACTGGTGCTGACGCCCCCGCACGACTTGCCGGGCAACGACGAAGCGCTCATCTATCGTGTCTACGCAAACGATGAACCAGTGGCGGCACTGTTCGTCGTTACCGCGCGCGACGGTTACGCAGGTCAAATCAGGATACTGCTCGGGGTCGATTTGAGCGGCGTCGTCACCGGCATTCGGATCCTCAAACATCGTGAAACACCAGGTCTGGGTGACAAGATCGACGCATCGCGCTCCGACTGGGTAGAACAGTTTCCCGGCCGTTCCATGGGTGACCCCGAGGTGACTGGCTGGGCGATTCGCCGCGATGGAGGTCAGTTTGATCAGCTGACAGGCGCCTCGATCACGCCGCGAGCTGTCATCAAGGCAATGCGGGACACGCTGCTCTACTTTAATGCTAACCGTGAGCAAATATTTGCCGCACCGGCTACGGAGGAATCCTCTTGAGCCAGCCGGGGTTCACGCAACGGTTACGCAACGGAATCTGGCGGGATAATCCGGGCCTCGTGCAGTTACTTGGACTGTGTCCACTGCTCGCGGTAACGACCACCCTGGTTAACGGCATCGGGCTCGGCCTGGCCACGCTGTTCGTGCTCACTTTGTCGAATGCACTGGTGTCCGCAACGCGCCGCTGGATTAGCGATGAGATTCGTATCCCGATCTATGTGCTGATTATCGCCAGCCTGGTCACCTGCATTGAACTGATTTTCAAGGCCTGGTTTCCGACGCTCGATCGCTCCCTTGGAATCTTCATACCGCTGATCGTGACCAACTGTGCGATCGTTGCCCGTGCTGAACTTTTTGCCTCACGAAACTCCGTATCCGCCAGCATTCTCGATGGCGTCGCGATGGGTACCGGCTTTGCATTGCTGTTAATGGCTATTGGTTTCTTCCGCGAGTTATTTGGCCAGGCAACCATTCTTTCCGATCTCAGCATGCTGACCGGCAGTGACGCCTTCGCTGGCGTATCGTTTGCAGACAGCGGACTGTTGCTGCTGATCTTGCCACCGGGCGCATTCTTCAGCCTGGCTCTCGCGGTGGCGGCCAAGAACGCACTTGACCGTAAGCGCCGCCGCGCGCGCAACACGGGCGCGACCCGTAGCTTGCGTCGGTCGGGGTAAAGTTAATGAATCGCGATAAGCGCAGCGCCATTTACGGCAAATTGCGAGAATTGAATCCGAGTCCGGACACGGAATTGAACTACAAGAATCCGTTCGAATTGTTGATCTCTGTGATTTTATCGGCCCAGGCAACGGACATCAGCGTCAACAAAGCAACTGACAAACTCTACCCGGTAGCGGCAACGCCAGAAGCAATCCATGCGCTTGGCGTCGCCGGTCTGAAACCATTTATCCGTACTATTGGACTCTTTAACAGCAAAGCCGAGAACATCATCAAGACTTGCCGCCTTTTGATTGACGAATACGACAGCCAGGTGCCGCGCAGCAGAGAAGCACTGGAGTCGCTGCCTGGTGTCGGCCGCAAAACGGCGAACGTTATTTTGAATACGGCGTTCGGCGAGCCAACAATTGCCGTCGACACGCACATTTTTCGGGTATCTAATCGCACCGGGATTGCCAAGGGCAAGACGCCGTTGGAAGTAGAAAAACGTCTGCTGCGCCTGACGCCAGAGGAGTTCAAAAAGGACGCTCATCATTGGTTGATATTGCACGGGCGCTATACCTGCAAAGCTCGGCGACCGCTGTGTAGTGAGTGTCGAATCATCGATTGGTGCGAATATAAAAATAAGGAGCTGCCGTGATTTTCGGTCAGGACCGCAATGAGCTACGCCGCATGTATGCCGAGGCATGGCGCAAACGTACGGAAGAGCAGGCATTAACGCCGCTGGAAGCTCAGATTGCGGCTGTAATCGAAGAACATCCCGAGTATCAATCGGCACTGGACGGCGACCTCGACAAGGACTTCACGGTGGCCGGCGGCGAGACTAATCCATTCCTGCACATGGGCCTGCACCTTGGAATTCGCGAACAAGTCGCGACCAACCGCCCAGCTGGTATCCGTGCTGTATTCGACGAGCTTGCGGCCCGCCTCGGCGATGCACACGATGCGGAACACCAGATGATTGACTGCCTCGCGGAGGCCATCTGGACTGCGCAACGCGAGCAACGACCACCGGATGAATTGCAATACCTGGAGAGCCTGCGGAAACTGTAATAAAGGGCAATATACTAAGGTCTAGTCCCCTATGAGCGAAGCAAACTCAAATTATCCGGTCAGTGGCGCAGGCCTTGGCCTGCGCAGGCCGCTCGCCAGTAAGCTCAAGGATGTTGCGCCGGGTGACATCGATTTCATGGAAGTCGCGCCAGAGAACTGGATTCACGTTGGCGGTGCTATGGGCAAGAAGTTGCGCTACTTTACCGAGCGCTATCCTTTCCTGATTCACGGCCTTTCCTTGTCAATCGGTTCACCGGCTCCGTTAGATGAGCAACTGGTTCGCGACATTAAGAACTTTATGGCTGAGCACGGCATTCGGATGTACTCTGAGCACCTGAGTTATTGCGGCGATGACGGTCATCTCTACGATCTGATGCCCATTCCGTTCACCGAAGAGGCTGTAAAATACGTAGCAGGCCGCGTGCAGCGGGTGCAGGATATTCTTGAGCAACGCATCGCATTGGAAAACGTTTCCTATTACTCACCGACAGACACGTCGATGAGCGAGGTGGAGTTCCTGCTTGCCGTCCTCGAGGAGGCTGACTGTGATCTCATGCTCGACATCAATAACATCGTCGTGAATAGCATTAACCATGGCTACGACAGTCACGATTTTCTGCGGCAAATGCCCGCGGATCGCATTCGCTATTTTCACCAGGCCGGGCACTACGTCGAAGCCCCCGACCTGCGCATTGACACTCATGGCGCTGAAGTCGACGAACAGTCCTGGCAGTTGCTCGAGGAAGCGTACGAACTCTTCGGTCCAGTTCCGACATTGCTGGAACGCGACTTCAACTTCCCGCCTGTCGAGGAGTTACTGGCCGAGGTTCGACGCATCCGCGACTTGCAAACTGCAGCTGCGGGTGAGGTAGCTGCGCATGGCTAAGCGTCCCGAGTTTCAGGAAAAGCAGTTCGCGTTCGCCGCACATATTCGCGACCCGAAACACGTACCAGCACCTGACGGTATTGAAGATCGAAGAATGGCCGTTTATCGAGACCTGTTCTTCAATAACTTGAAAAGCCTGCTTTCAAACATGTTTCCGGTACTCAAGAAGCTGCACAGTTCGGACGACTGGGCAAGGATCATTCGCCGGTTCATGGTAGTGCACCGTGCCAGCACCCCCTATTTCTTGCAGTTGCCCAGAGAGTTCCTGGCATTCCTGGAAAATGAATACGAGCCACGCGACAACGACTTCCCGTTTCTTTTGGAACTTGCCCATTACGAATACGTTGAACTAGCCCTGTCTGTTGCAGAAGCTGAGAACGATATGCAGGGTGTGGACCCGGATGCCGATCTTC
>JBPCXZ010000053.1:0-4359 GCA_051008055.1 Woeseiaceae bacterium | reverse complement strand
TCTTGATGCAGACCAGGATGCCGCAAGTACCAAATATCAGAATCGACTACGGCCAAGCCTGTTCTGTTATAGAAAACTGAGGTGTTGCCCCCGGCTCCATCGTCAAATCCAGTGAGCTTGAGTTTGCTAAACCTGCCATAACCGTTGCTAAGCGTTGTCGCGATAGTTGCCTTGTTAGCACCAATCTCAAGGCCGCGATAGCTGCCCTCGGTGATTTCCACGTGACTATTGAACATTGGCACGAACGTGTGAAACAAGACATATACGATCGTTAGCGCACCCACGGCGGCGAGAATGTTTCTAGGTGTCTCGGAGATTCGCATTGATGGGAAGAGATTTTCCAGATTGGACGCCGAATTGTGAACGGCCGCTTTGGGTCAACAGCGGCCGTTCGCCAAAGCTCTATTCTAGCAGCCGAATGGCTTGTTTCGGAGCAAAGCGGCCGTTCAGATCGCTCTAGATAGCGCAATATCGCGACAGTACATCGCGATACTCATCCGAGAGTGTTTGCCATTCCATTTTGAACCAAGGCGTAAATGATTGCGGTTGTGAATCAAACTCCTCTATCAACGAACTGGCACTCAGATATCGAATGGATTCGATCTCATGGTCATTCGGTATGACGTCGCCATTGATCTGGCCGAGGTAGACATGACAAAGCTCGTTTTCTGAACCTGCTTCCCCGAACTCTGCCTCGTATGTGAACTTGTAAACGAACTCAAGAGTCGACTCGATATGCAGTTCATCGTAGAGGCGTCTCTGAGTTGCGACTGTCATCGACTCGCCTTTTCTCGGATGACTACAACAGGTATTCGACCAGAACCCTGGCCAAAGTCGTTTCTGCTGGCTGCGTTGTTGCAGAAGTAACTCACCCGCGTCATTAAAAAGAAAAACGGAGAACGCCCTATGTCGCTGACCGGCACCGTCGTGACATTCTGCCTTGGACAGGAAGCCAGTCTCGTCATCATTTTCGTTGACCAGAATCAGCTCTTCTGCTTCTGACGACACAATCCTGTGTGCGCTTTCCACCTAACTTTTCTCCGTACCATTCAATGACAATGTCCTGTACCCCGCCGCTGCAAACGCTAATGCGACGCTTTCCTCAGCGCCTGGGCACATCGCAACGACAGACCCTCCGCCGCCGCTGCCTGTGAGTTTCGCGCCTGACGCGCCCGCCGCTCTGGCGATGCTAACCATACTCTCAAGCTCCGGCGTTGATACGCCGATAGCATTGAGCAAGCCATGACAAATATTCATGAGACTGCCGACTTTTTCGTAATTGCCGGACGTCAATGCTTCAGCCGCCGACAAACTCAGCGCATCGACTTCGGCGAAGATACCTGAATAATGCTTGGTTTGTGCGTCGTGCCGGGTGCGGACTCCACTAACCTGCTCAAGCGTCGACCCTCTCTGCGAGCTAAACGCAATAATGACTGGCGGCGGAGAATCCAACGCCAGCTTCTCAATCGCTAACTCCGACTCGTTGCTGAATAACATTGGTGCGGCGAATGTCGCGATCGAGTTATCGATGCCAGACGGTGTTCCGTGAGCAATTTTTTCGCATTCGAAGGCGATCTCGTTTATTGCGTCGTCATCTAGATCCAACTTCAGCGATCGACTGAGCGCACGGATGGCCGCGACCGCCATTGCAGCCGACACACCCAACCCCATACCCGGCGGCAAACTTGAACGCACATCGATCCCTGACGGGTCATTTTCGATTCCTAGTTGTTCTTTAACGAACGCGAGCAGCTTGCTGACGTATCGCGACTCACCAGAATCGGCGTCGGTGACCGTCGCCGTCACCGCATTCGGTATTGGCAGCGCGACTGCATGCTTGCCGTAAACGACTGCATGTTCACCCAGCAGAATGACCTTGCCCGCCGCGACCCCATCTGGATTCTCGTGGCCAAGCTCGGTATCTGATGGCTTCGCAGCCGCTGCACTGCGCGAGTGCATGCGCATGTGGCCCTCCTGAATACCATCGGTCGCTAGCGCTTTGACCGCAGCAAAATTCTGCGCAAGGCCAACCGCGGCCATCAACTGCGCAAGTTCACGCGAGTTCTCTGCGCCGGCCAGGCGCAGCGCCAGCCTGGCAGCGGAATTCGTGTGCAAGGTGCCACCAACCGTTGCAACACGTAGTGGCATAGTCAGCTCTCCTTGCAAAGAACCATCTGCTCCTACAGACCAGGTTGCTAGCGGCTGGTACTGTCCGGACATTGCCGCAAAGGCGTGCGCCCCTGCTTCGATAGCCCGCCAGTCATTGCCGGTTGCGATCGCTACGGCGTCGATACCATTCATTATTCCCTTGTTGTGCGTCGTAGCCCGATACGGATCAGCCGACGCGATCTCGCTTGCCGTAACGATGCGGTCGCGAACTTCCTCGCCCGAATACTCGCCCGTCGCAAGCAACTGCGGCGAGTAATTGACTGTTGCCGAGACCAAGGATCGATCTGCAAGGTTTGAGAGAATCCTTAGGGCGATATTGCCGCCGCTGATTTTAGCGACACGAGGCGCCAACGCTTCGCAAATGGTATTCACGATGTTTGCACCCATCGCGTCGCCCGTCTCTGCCAGAACATGTACAGCGATTGCACGGCCACTAGCTGTTTCGATCGTTCTGAGTTCTATGTCGCGCACACCGCCGCCATGGTTGGCGAGCCGCGGGTGCACCGCGTTCGCCGCGTCCAGCAACTGCGGCTTATTATCCTCAAGACTCTGCAACGCAACCTGAATATCCGGAACATGGGTGACATGAATCTGTCCAGCAATCAGCCACTCTTCACAGTGCGCCACAAAACCAGCGGGACGTGCCAGCTTCGCAGCATTACTAACCGCAGCAACCACAGACGGCTCTTCAACGGTCATCGGCACAAGGAACTCGCGTCCGTTGACGATGAAATTCGGAGCTATCGCCAGCGGCAAACCAAACACGCCAATAACATTTTCGACCATCTTGTCCGCGCCAGACGGTCGCAGGATCTGTTGGCCCTGTTTCAGCAAACTCACGTCGATTGACGACAGCCAGCCCAACTCGTGCAATCTGTCGAGCCGCGCCGCAATGTCGAGTTTGTGCAATCCGCTAATGCGAGAGTCGCTCAATTTACCGATCCTTCCACTTCAACTCCGTTTGCATCGATAGTCAGGTCCAACGGCTTAAAATTCCTGCTGCTTGCAACAGCGATAAATTCGGCCAGCGCAGATTCGTTGTTGGCGACTGCTATTCCGAGGTCGCCCGCACCCGCCCCGCAGGGCTTATAGACGACCTCACCGGAAGCGGCTGCATCGGCCAGCTCTGCGTGCCCAGCATCGAATATGCCAAGTCGGTGGTCAACATCGAATCGGCGCAAGCTGTCTGTGTAGTCGCGTAGTGCCGTGATGATCCCCGCGACCTGCTCATCCTGCCAGGCGGTAGCAACTGCAGTTGCAGCTTCGACCAAACCGGCCCGAGAAGCCTTCGCGTCTGCCCCCGCCAGTTTCTCAAGTTGCGTCGCCGTATCGGCCGAACGACCACTCCACAGCAACGCATAATGCAGCCCGGTCGGCCAGGTGAGTGCCTGGCTTGCACGTCCCTGCATACGGTACTGAATGACGTTGCCTGCAACACTGCACGCAACGTCTACACCGCTACCCGTACCGCCCTGTAACTCACGATGCGCCTCCGCTGCCACATCACCAACGTTAGAGCTGGTACTTGCGATTCGACCAAGCGCGGCCGTCAACGCCACGGCAATAGCCGCGCTGGAACCGACGCCCAGCTTTGTGCCGGCCGCGGCCCGAAAACTCCGACTGTCGAGTTCGATGTCGAAGTATCCCTTCTGTGATATCGGCATTCTTCGCCAAACAGCCGCTAACAAAGGAAGCACGTTCGCACTTTCTTCTATTGATGCGAAACTTCTCGGCTTGGCCAGGTAGCCCGGTGCTGAAACTGTATGCCTTGATGCGTCCACTGCGACTATCGAAACGCGCGCCCGCCGATCAACGGCCATACAGATAGCTGGCGCTCCGTCGAGTACCGCGTACTCGCCGCATACGATAACCTTGCCTGGTGCGCTCGCGGTAACACGAGTCATGCGCTGACCAACCCTGCGCCCTTACCGATACCGCTAACCATCACGTCGCTGACACCACTGGTCGCCGCCAATGCGTCACGCACTTCGTCCGCATGCTCCGGCGCACAAATCGCCTTCAGCTGCGGACCGGCATCGATAGTGAAGAATACGCCCACTCCTTGCGCCTGCAGTTCGCGCACAGTGCTCATGCAAGCGACGGTCGCACTGTTCCAGTACATCATCGGCGGTCGTGAACCCCACATGACGGAATGCATCTTCAGACAGTTGTGTTCTGCAATGGCACCCA
>JBPCXZ010000052.1:0-10322 GCA_051008055.1 Woeseiaceae bacterium | reverse complement strand
ACCGCGCACCGGGTTCTATCGGCCAAAACCAGACGCCGGGTCGTGTATTCAAAGGTAAGAAGATGGCTGGCCACATGGGTAATGTGCGCCGCACCATGCAGAACCTCGAAGTTGTTCGAGTGGATGCCGAAAGAAATCTTCTGTTAATCAAGGGCGCAGTCCCGGGCCACGCAGGCGGCAAAGTCTTTGTTCGTTCTGCAATCAAGAGCCGGAACTAAGGAACGCTACGATGAAATTGAAGATGCAAGGTAGTGGCTCTGTCGACGTAACCGACGCGGCATTTGGAGCAGAATTTAACGAAGCGCTGATCCACCAGGTGGTTACAGCGTATCTCGCAGGTGGCCGGGCCGGAACGAAGGCGCAGAAGAATCGCGCAGCCGTTCGTGGTGGTGGCGCTAAGCCCTGGGCCCAGAAAGGCACTGGCCGCGCACGCGCCGGTACAATTCGCAGCCCGATCTGGGTCGGCGGTGGCCGTACGTTTGCCGCCAAACCGCGTGACTTCAGCCAGAAGGTCAACAAGAAGATGTACCGCGCAGCGATGCGCTCAATGTTGTCCGAGCTGATTCGTCAGGACCGTTTGGTGATCGTTGAAGAGCTGGCGCTCGAAGCGCCAAAGACCAAACTGCTGGCAACCAAACTTAAGGAGCTGGATCTCAGCAGCGTTCTGATTTTGAACGAAGCATTTGACGAGAAACTGTTTCTGGCAGCTCGCAACCTGCCGAACGTTGGCATCTGCGACGCCGCGTCGATGGATCCGGTTGTGCTGATTCGCTTCGACAAGGTGTTGATCACACTGCCGGCACTGAAACTGATTGAGGAGCGCCTGTCATGAGCAATGCTGCGCACCAGGAAAGATTGATGACCGTCATCCGCGGCCCGCACGTCTCTGAAAAGAGCCACCGCATGGCTGAGATGAACCAGGTCGTACTGAAGGTTCGTACAGACGCGACGAAGAATGAAATTCGTCAGGCTGTCGAGCTGTTGTTCGAGGTTGAGGTCGACAACGTCTCGGTCGTCAACGTGAAAGGCAAAACAAAACGTTTTGGCCAGACACGTGGTCGCCGTAACGACTGGAAGAAAGCATACGTTAGTCTGGCTGAAGGTAGCCAGATCGAAACGATGCTCGGCACGGAATAAGGTAAAGATTCATGTCATTGCATAAAGCTAAACCGACTTCAGCAGGACGCCGTTTTGTTGTCGCAGTTAAGACGCCGGGTTTGCACAAAGGCAAGCCGCACGGTCCGCTGCTCGACAAGAAGAGTTCGAAAGGTGGTCGCAACAACAATGGTCGCATTACGATGCGTCACCAGGGTGGCGGTCACAAACAGCGTTACCGCATTATCGATTTCAAGCGTGATAAAGACGGTATCCAGGGCGTTGTAGAGCGCCTCGAGTACGATCCGAATCGCAGTGCGCACATCGCACTCATTAAGTACGCAGACGGTGAGCGTCGCTACATTCTGGCGCCGAAAGGCGTTGCAGAAGGTGCACCTATTGCCAGTGGTGAAGATGTTGCTATCAAGCCAGGTAACGCACTGCCACTGCGCGCGATTCCGGTCGGTACCGTAATCCACAATATTGAAATGAAGCCCGGTAAGGGCGGCCAGCTGATTCGCTCAGCAGGCGGAGCAGCTCAGCTCGCAGCTCGGGAAGGCGTTTACGCCACGATTCGACTGCGTTCTGGCGAAATGCGCAGGATTCACGTTGACTGCCGCGCGACGATCGGTGAGATCGGCCACGGTGAGCACAATCTTCGCAAGCTCGGCAAAGCCGGAGCGAAACGCTGGCGCGGTGTGCGACCGACTGTTCGTGGTGTAGCCATGAACCCGGTAGATCACCCGCACGGTGGTGGTGAAGGCCGTACCTCGGGTGGCCGTCATCCGGTGAGCCCATGGGGTACGCCAACTAAAGGCGCGAAAACGCGCTCGAACAAACGCACGGACAGCATGATTGTTCGTCGCCGCAAGCGTAAGTAAGGGATAAAGAAATGCCACGTAGTGTGAGAAAAGGCCCGTTCGTCGATACACATTTGGCGAAAAAGGTATCAGAGGCCGCAGCCAAGAATGATCGTCGTCCGATCAAAACCTGGTCGCGCCGCTCAATGATTCTGCCGGATATGGTTGGTCTGACAATCGCCATCCACAACGGTCGTCAGCATGTACCTGTGCTGGTTTCGGAAAACATGGTTGGCCACAAACTCGGCGAGTTTGCGGGCACGAGAACGTTTCGCGGTCACTCCGGTGATCGGAAAACGAAGTAGGCTGAAGGAGTAACGGCCCATGCAAGTTGCAGCAACACTTCGCTATGCACGCATTTCACCGCAGAAGTGCCGACTGATGGCAGATGCCATTCGTGGCAAGTCTGTAGATGACGCATTGCGGACATTGACCTTCACTCCGAAGAAGAGTGCACGCATCGTCAAGAAGCTGCTCGAGTCGGCAATTGCCAACGCAGAGCACAACAATGGTGCGGATATCGACGAGCTGAAGGTATCCAGTATTGAAGTTAACGAAGCGCCGACATTTCGCCGCTTCCGTGCCCGCGCCAAAGGCCGTGGTGCACGCATCATCAAGCGAAACAGCCACATCACAATTCGCGTGGCGGACGAGAAATAGTATGGGTCAGAAAGTACATCCAAATGGCATACGCTTAGGCATCGTCAAAGACTGGAATTCAAAGTGGTACGCGGACAGCAAAGATTTCCCCGTTCACATCAAGTCAGACTTTGAGATTCGCGAGTGCATCAAAGAGAAGCTTAAAGACGCATCGGTCAGCAAGATCGCGATCGAGCGTCCTGCCAAAAAAGCCAACATTACGATTCATACGGCACGTCCGGGTATCGTGATCGGCAAGAAAGGCGAAGACATTGAGAAGCTGCGCGCTGAGCTGGCCAAGTTGATCGGCATGAACATCGCAGATGTTCGCATCAACATCAGCGAAGTTCGTAAGCCAGAGCTTGACGCTCAACTGGTTGCTGAAGGCATTGCTCAGCAGCTCGAGCGTCGTGTGATGTTCCGTCGCGCAATGAAGCGCGCTGTCACCAACACGATGCGTGTCGGCGCAGAGGGCATCAAAGTGAAGGTTGGCGGTCGTTTGAACGGTGCGGAGATTGCTCGTTCGGAGTGGTATCGCGAAGGCCGCGTGCCGCTGCACACTTTGCGCGCAGACATTGATTACGGATTCGCCGAGGCGAACACAACTTACGGTGTGATCGGCGTGAAGGTTTGGATTTTCAAGGGCGAAGTTTTTGACAAGCCCGAGCCAGTAGCGGCAGAAGCAGCCGAGGCATAAGAGATGTTACAGCCAAAGAGAACAAAATTTCGCAAACAGCATAAGGGACGTAATCGCGGCCTCGCATTGCGTGGTAGTACGGTCGCATTCGGTACTTACGGTCTGAAAGCAACCGGTCGTGGTCGAATGACAGCTCGCCAGATTGAGGCAGCTCGTCGCGCAATGACACGTCACGTAAAACGTGGCGGCAAGATCTGGATTCGAGTGTTTCCGGACAAGCCGATCACGAAGAAGCCGCTTGAAGTACGTCAGGGTAAGGGCAAGGGCAACGTTGAGTACTGGGTATGCCAGATTCAGCCAGGTCGTGTCCTGTATGAAATGGAAGGTGTAACGGAAGAGATCGCGCGCGAGGCATTTCGACTCGCCGCTGCGAAAATTCCTTTCCCAACAACTTTCGTAACTCGGCAGGTGATGTGATGCAGGCGCAAGAATTACGCACGAAATCAGTTGAAGAGCTGAACGAAGAATTAGTAGCGCTGCGTCGCGAACAGTTCAACCTGCGTATGCAGCAGGCAACTGGTGAGCTGGCACAGAATTCGCAGCATCGTCGTGTTCGTCGCGACATTGCACGCGTAAAAACGGTTCTGAACGAGCTGCAACGCGCAGCAGGTAAAGAAGAATGAGTGAAGAAAACAAAGTACAGCGCACGATTGTTGGCCGTGTCGTCAGTGACAAGATGGATAAGACCGTCTCTGTTGCCATCGAACGCCTGATCAAGCACCCGGTATACGGCAAGTTCATTCGTCGTACGACTAAAGTGCTTGCTCATGATGCGAACAATGAATGCAAAGCAGGTGATCGCGTGTCGATTTCCGAGTGCAAGCCGATTTCGAAGAATAAATCGTGGGCTGTTGTAGAAGTGGTCGAGCGCGCAGCCGGCCGGTAATGGAAGCAGGGAATTAGTCATGATTCAGATGCAGACAGTTCTTGACGCGGCCGATAACTCCGGTGCTCGCCGTGTCCAGTGCATCAAAGTTCTTGGTGGGTCAAAGCGTCGCTATGCAGGCGTCGGCGATGTCATCAAGGTAAGCGTTAAAGATGCGATTCCGCGCGGTAAGGTCAAGAAGGGCGAGGTTTATAACGCTGTTGTTGTCCGTACTCGTAAGGGCGTTCGCCGCAAGGACGGATCACAGATCCGTTTTGATGGTAACGCAGCGGTATTGCTGAATTCGCGTCTCGAGCCAATTGGCACACGTATCTTTGGCCCGGTAACGCGCGAACTGCGAACGAATCGTTTTATGAAGATTATTTCGCTGGCGCCTGAGGTTCTTTAAGCATGAACAAGATTAGAAAAGGCGATGAAGTCATCGTAAGAACTGGCAAGGACAAGGGCCGTCGCGGCACCGTCTTGCAGGTTTTTGATGACGGACGTTTGCTCATCGAGGGAATCAATCTCGCGAAGAAGCACGTCAAGCCGAACCCAAATGTTGGCGAGCAGGGTGGCATTCAAGATAAGGCGATGCCTATTGACGTGTCGAACGTGCTCGTTTTTAACCCGAAATCGCAGAAAGGCGAGCGGGTAGGTATTCGCGTCGAAGACGACGGTAGCAAGGTTCGCGTCTTCAATAGTGGCGATGTAGTGGATATTTAAGATGGCTAGATTACAAGAGAAATACAAAAGTGAGCTGGCGGGCCAGATCCAGGAAAAGCTGGGGCTGAAGAATCCGATGGAAGTACCGCGCATCACAAAGATCACCCTGAACATGGGTGTTGGTGAAGCTGTTGCCGATAAGAAGGTAATGGAAAGCGCTCGTGCGGATATGGAAAAAATCTCTGGGCAGCGTCCGGTCACCACTTTGGCTCGCAAATCTGTTGCTGGGTTCAAAATTCGCGACGGCATGCCGATTGGCTGCAAGGTAACGCTGCGTCGTGAGCGCATGTATGAGTTCCTGGATCGTCTCGTGAACATTTCGATCCCGCGTATTCGTGACTTCCGTGGTTTGAACCCGAAGTCATTCGATCGCGAGGGTAACTACAGCATGGGCGTGACCGAGCAGATCATTTTTCCGGAAATTAACTACGACGAAATTGACACGATTCGTGGCATGGATATCACTATCACCACGACCGCTCGTAACGCCGAAGAAGGCAAAGCGTTGCTGGAAGCGTTCAATTTCCCGTTCAAACAACCAAAGACAGACGCTTAAGTAGTCGCGTAACTAGGTAGTCGCGGAACTAGAGACAACCAATTTTTAACTGAATTGAAATAGAGTACTAACTAACATGGCAAAGAAATCAATGATCATGCGTGAGCGCAAGCGTGCCAAGCTGGTAGCCCAGCAGGCAGAGAAGCGCAAAGCGTTGAAGGCGACCGTTCGAAGCATCCATAGCAGCGACGAAGAACGTGCTGCTGCGCAGGCGAAGCTGAACGCACTGCCGCGCGATGGAAGCCCGACACGGCAACGCAATCGTTGTGCAATTACAGGACGCCCTCACGGCGTGTATCGCAAGTTCGGCCTGGGCCGTAACAAGCTTCGTGAAGCTGCCATGAATGGCGAGATTCCGGGGCTAACCAAGGCCAGCTGGTAGGCGGAGACAGACATGAGTATGACCGACCCAATCGCGGATATGTTGACGCGTATTCGCAACGGCCAGAAAGCTCGCAAGGTGAGCGTTTCTATGCCGGCATCGACTGCTAAAGAAGCAGTTGCAGCAGTATTAAAAGATGAAGGCTACATCACAGGCTTCTCGAGTGACGGCGAAGGTGCAACCAAGCAGCTTTCGGTAGAGCTCAAGTACTTTGAAGGTGTACCTGTCATCGAGCGCATCGAGCGGGCTTCACGTCCGGGGCTGCGCATATATCGCGGCAAAGACGATCTACCGAAAGTTCTCGGTGGTTTGGGCGTCGCAATCGTATCAACGTCGGCTGGCGTAATGAGTGATCGTCAGGCGAGAGAGAAGGGAATTGGTGGTGAGGTTTTGTGCGTCGTTTCCTGATGCGCTGATCCTTATCTGAGTGAGACAAGACTATGTCCAGAATTGCAAAACAACCGGTCGAGTTGCCAAGCGGTGTTGAATTTCAACTAAGCGGCAGCGCAGTAACGATCAAGGGCGGCAAAGGTGCGCTGTCTATGGACCTGAACTCTGAAGTTCAGGTTGCTCAGGACGAAGGTGTGTTGAATGTATCACCGCGTTCAGGCTCAAAGTTCGCCACGGCGGTTGCAGGCACCACGCGTGCGTTGCTGGCCAACATGGTGAAGGGCGTGACGGACGGTTTCGAGCGCAAGCTGGAACTGGTTGGAGTCGGCTATCGTGCACAGGCACAGGGCAGCAAGCTGAATCTCACATTGGGTTTTTCCCACCCGGTGGTTTACGACGTACCTGAGGGAATTAGCGTCGAAACGCCAAGCCAGACGGAAGTCGTGGTCAAGGGAGCCGACAAGCAGAAGGTTGGACAAGTTGCTGCTGAGATTCGTCGCTACCGTCCACCAGAGCCCTACAAAGGCAAGGGTGTGCGTTACGCAGATGAACGCGTAGTTCTTAAAGAAGCGAAGAAGAAATAGTTTAGCGAGAAAGATATGAAGCTCGACAAGAAACAAAACAGATTGCGACGTGCCCGAAAAGTACGCGCAAAGATCTCGGAACTCGAAGTGAACCGCCTCAGTGTTCACCGTACCCCGCGCCATATTTACGCGCAGGTGATCGGTCCTGATGGTGGCACGGTGCTGGTGGCAGCATCTTCACTGGAAGCTGAGGTACGTAAGGGTGTCAAGAGCGGCGGCAACGTAGAAGCAGCCGTCATCGTTGGCGCAAGGATTGCCGAAAAGGCCAAAGCAGCTGGTATTGATTCAGTCGCATTTGATCGTTCGGGTTTTCGCTATCACGGACGCGTAAAGGCTTTGGCCGATGCTGCTCGTGAAGCTGGATTGAAGTTCTAAGGACCAATAATGGCAAGAAATGATCAATCACAGGCGAACGACGACCTCATCGAGAAACTCGTAACGGTCAATCGTGTTGCCAAAGTTGTGAAAGGTGGCCGTCAGTTCGGCTTTACAGCGTTGACCGTCGTTGGTGATGGCCAGGGCCAGGTTGGCTTTGGTTACGGCAAGGCACGCGAAGTACCGATTGCGATTCAAAAAGCAATGCAGAGTGCTCGCAAGAACATGATTGACGTAAACCTGAATAACGACACTTTGCAGTACGCGAAGAAGGGTCGTCACGGCGCAACGCTTGTTTACATGCAACCGGCATCTGAAGGTACCGGTGTCATCGCAGGTGGTGCGATGCGTGCGGTATTTGAAGCAGCCGGCGTCCGCAATGTACTGGCGAAGAGCTACGGTTCACGCAACCCAATTAACGTTGTTCGCGCAACGATCAAAGCGTTGTCTGAGATTCATTCTCCACAGGCAATTGCAGCGAAGCGCGGCAAGAAAGTGAAAGAAATCCTGGCGTAAGCGCAGGATTTGATACAGACAGAGATTAAGAGCATGGCGAAGTCTAAAGAGTTGAAAGTAACGCTCATCAAAAGCAAGCACGGCCGCTTGAAAGCGCATCGTGGCTGCGTGACCGGCCTCGGACTCAGGAAAATGCACCAGACAGTAACGGTTGCAGATACCCCGGAGAACCGCGGCATGATCAATCGAATTTCGTACATGCTGGCAGTCGAGGAAGCCTGAGATGCGTCTGAATGAATTGTCACCTTCAAAATGTGCGAAAAAAGTAGGCAAGCGACTAGGTCGTGGCCATTCTGCTGGTCAAGGTAAGACCAGTGGACGTGGTCAGAAGGGCCAGCACGCTCGCTCCGGTGGTTACCACAAGGTCGGTTTTGAAGGTGGTCAGATGCCGCTGCAACGCCGTTTGCCAAAAGTTGGTTTCCGTTCACGGGTGTCTCGCCTGTCGGCTGAGCTGCGCCTGCACGAGTTGGAGATCCCAACTGCAGACGTCATCGATATGGATGTTCTGAAAGCGGCCAACCTGGTGCCCGCCTTTGTTAAGAAGGTCAAAGTTATTAAGTCGGGCGAAGTAACGAAAGCAGTCAAGGTTAAAGGCCTTGCTGTGACGAAGGGCGCACGCGCTGCCATCGAAGCAGCCGGAGGCTCAATAGAGGAATAACGTGGCGAAAGGACCCCAACAAAATCCGTCGGATATCGCACAAGCAGCGAGCAAACTGGCTGACCTGAAAGCCCGGTTCCTGTTCCTGATTGGTGCGCTCATCGTATTCCGCGCTGGTACCTATATTCCGGTACCTGGTGTCGATCCGGTGGCGTTGGCGAATTTCTTCGAGCAACAGGGCGGTACCTTGCTGGGTATGGTCAACCTGTTCTCGGGCGGCGCACTGTCGCGCTTCGGGATTTTCGCGATGGGCATCATGCCGTACATTTCGGCATCGATCATTATGCAGATGGCCAGCCACATCGTGCCGAGTCTGCAGCAGCTGCGTAAAGAAGGTGAGCAGGGTCGTCGCCAGATCGTCAAGTACACGCGCTGGGGCACGGTGTTGTTGGCCAGCTTCCAGTCCGTAGCGGCAGCGTCATGGTTGCAGAATCAGCCGGACGTCGTACCGAATGCCGGTTCAGCATTCCTTATTACGGCTTGTATTACGTTGGTCACCGGAACTGTGTTCCTGATGTGGCTGGGCGAGCAGATCACCGAGCGTGGCATTGGTAACGGCATCTCGATGATCATTCTCGCAGGTATCGTTGCAGGCTTGCCTGCCGCGATTGCGGGTACAGCGCAGTTGGTTAGCAGTGGCGAAATGTCACCGGCTACAGCGATTATCATGTTAATCGGCGCCATTGCTGCAATCATTTTCGTCGTGTTCATGGAGCGCGCACAGCGTCGTATTCCTGTGAATTACGCGCGGCGCCAACAGGGTCGCAAGATGGTCCAGGGGCAGAGCACGCACCTGCCGTTCAAGATCAATATGTCGGGTGTAATTCCGCCGATTTTTGCGTCAAGTATCTTGATGTTCCCGGCGACAATTGCCCAATTCTTCGGCCAGTCGACGGGCGACCCGAGTTTCAGCCAACGTCTGTTGCAGACGATTGGTGCCAACCTCGGCCCGGGACAGCCGGTTTACGTCCTGCTTTATGCAGCACTGATTATCTTTTTCTGCTTCTTCTACACAGCGCTGATGTTCAACTCGAAAGACACAGCTGACAACTTGAAGAAGTCAGGCGCGTTTGTCCCCGGAATTCGCCCGGGCGCACAAACCGCGGAATACATTGATCGGGTACTGACACGATTGACGTTTTGGGGCGCGCTTTACATCGCCGGCGTTTGTCTTTTGCCGGAATTTGTTCGCATGTTCTATCCGAGCATGCCGTTCAGTTTCGGTGGTACGTCATTACTCATTCTCGTCGTCGTAACGATGGACTTCATGTCGCAGATGCAAGCGCACGCGATGAGTCAGCAATACGAAGGCATGATGCAGAAAGCGAATCTGCGAAATTACGGCAAAGGTGGCCAGACACGCTGATTGGTCAGCGTTTTACGGAGCAAGCTCATGAAAGTAAGAGCATCAGTTAAAAAAATCTGCAGAAACTGCAAAATCATTCGCCGCAAAGGTGTAGTGCGGGTGATCTGTACCGACGCGCGTCACAAGCAGCGTCAGGGTTAAGAGAGGAAATAAAGTGGCACGTATAGCAGGCATAAACATACCGCTGAACAAGCACATCGTAATCGGCTTGACGTCGATTTACGGTATCGGTGATTCGCGCGCAAAACAGATTTGCAGCGAAGCCGGTGTAGCACCCGACACGAAGGTTAAAGACCTGGCGGAGCCTGAGGTAGCAAACCTCAGAACAGCGATTGCGAAGTTTGAAGTCGAGGGCGATCTTCGCCGCGAGATTTCTATGAATATAAAGCGTTTGATGGATCTCGGTTCTTACCGAGGCATTCGTCATCGTCGCGGTTTGCCGCTGCGCGGACAACGTACCCGAACCAATGCTCGCACGCGGAAAGGTCCGCGGCGTCCAATTAAGAGATAAGAGACGGCAGAGCCAAAGAAAAAGAAGGTCAAAAAGCACGTTGTTGACGCTGTTGCGCACATTCATGCTTCCTTCAACAACACAATCATCACGATTACCGAT
>JBPCXZ010000051.1:0-7377 GCA_051008055.1 Woeseiaceae bacterium | reverse complement strand
CGGTGTCAATGATCTGCTCCATACCGGATAATTCTGGCTCCCAGCCGAGAACTCTTCGAGCACGCCCCGGTTCGGCAACCAGAAACGGCGGGTCGCCGGGCCGTCGATCTTCTTCGAGGACGCTTATCTCGCGCCCTGTAACCGACTGCGCGACGTCGATGACCTCTTTAACGGAGCAGCCTGACCCCGTGCCGAGATTCAGGGCGTCGGAATCTCCTCCATCCATCAACTTGGCCAGCGCTCTGACATGCGCATCGGCCAGATCGGTTACATGAATGTAATCACGCACACAGGTGCCGTCAGGCGTGTCGTAGTCGCTGCCCAGAATCGCAATATGCGGACGCCGGCCCATCGCCGCATCCAGGACCAATGGAATCAGATGTGTCTCGGGATCATGATCTTCACCAATTTCGCATTCCGGATCCGCGCCCGCGGCATTAAAGTAGCGCAAGACGATTGATCTCAATCCGTTCGCTTTATCGAGGTCGCGCAGAATTTGCTCAACCATCAACTTCGACCTGCCATAAGGATTGATTGGGTTCTGCGGATGGTCTTCCGGAATAGTCGGCCCATCTGGCACACCGTAGGTCGCACAGGTGCTGGAGAAAATGAACTTGTCGATACTTGACTTGAGCATCGCGTCCAACAGGCCCAATGTACCCACGACGTTGTTTTGATAATACTTCTGCGGATTCGATACAGACTCGCCAACGTACGCATACGCTGCGAAATGAATGACTGCATCCGGCTTATGTTTATCGATAACGCGCAACACGCAGTCGGTATCGTTGGTGTCACCATGCTCCAGCGGCCCCCATTTCACGGCCCACTCATGACCGAACTTCAGGTTGTCGAAAACAACCGGCCGATACCCGGCTGTCGCCAGCGCCTTGCAGGTATGACTGCCTATGTACCCCGCACCGCCCGTAACAAGAACTGTCTTTTCCATATTTGCAAACCTGTGTTGGCCCGCCGAACCGCGACTGGCCAAAATCCATCGAGAATACTAGCGAGAATAATCGAAAATGCTATGAGCGACACACTACGAGGTGTCCAAGGGTGGTGTAATGCGTATAATTCTAGCGCACTAACAAGAACATGTTGCTTCATTTCCGTAGAGAGTATTAATGGCACCCAGACTTGGTCGAAAACGCATCCTGGTGACGGGCGGCTCCGGTTTTTTAGGTTCGTATCTTTGCGAGCGTTTAATTGAAAAGGGCGAAGACGTCCTCTGCGTCGACAACTTTTTTACCGGCACCAAGGACAATGTCCGCGAACTGCTTGACCATCCCAGGTTCGAGCTGTTGCGCCACGATGTCACTTTCCCGCTCTTTGTAGAAGTTGACGAAATCTACAACCTTGCCTGTCCCGCCTCCCCGGTTCATTACCAATTCGACCCGGTACAAACGACGAAGACAAGCGTGCATGGCGCAATCAATATGCTTGGCCTGGCCAAGCGCGTAAAGGCCCGGATTTTTCAGGCGTCGACCAGCGAAGTGTACGGGGACCCGCAGGTACACCCGCAAACAGAAAGCTATTGGGGGCACGTCAATCCAATCGGTTTTCGATCCTGTTACGACGAAGGTAAACGTTGCGCCGAGACTCTGTTTTTTGACTATCGCCGGCAACACAATCTGAACATCAAGGTCGCTCGCATATTCAATACCTACGGCCCCCGGATGCATCCTAACGATGGTCGCGTCGTATCGAACTTTGTTGTGCAAGCGCTCAAAGGTGATCCGATCACCATCTTCGGGGATGGCGAACAATCACGATCTTTTTGCTATCGGGACGATTTGATCGAAGCATTTATCCGCTTTATGGACACTGACGATGAAGTGACCGGGCCACTGAATCTCGGCAACCCGAACGAGTTCACCATTCGCGAACTTGCTGAGATGGTCATCGAGTTGACCGGCTCGGCCTCCAAACTAGTATCTGAACCCTTGCCTTCTGATGACCCGCGGCAGCGTCAGCCGGACATTTCTCAGGCCAGGGAAACGTTGGACTGGGAACCGACCACGTCATTGCGCGACGGGCTCGTACCGACTATTGAATACTTTGATGCGTTGTTGCGAGAAGGGTCGGAAGCTAAGTAGTTAGCGACGCCTATTTTCGAAAGCGATAGGCAAGCGCGCGCAGCAAAAACCGCGGTGCGGATACCAAACTTCTGCGCCACAGTCTTTTCGGCTCCTGCACCAGGCGCGGCAACCACTCAAAACCCAGGTTCTGCCAGAACGGGCTAACTCGGTTGATATTGCCGACAAACATGTCGAAGACAGCACCTACAGGGGCGGCGAAACCAACATTGAGGTGCTCGCGATTCTCGAAAATCCACTTCTCCTGCTTCGGTGCGGTCAGCCCTACCCACAAGACGTCCGCATTGGATTCATTGATCGCCTCTATCATCTGCCGATTGTCTTCGGCTGAAAACTTCGGTTTAAAGGGTGGCGAATAGGAACCCGCTACCGTGACATGTGGGAATCTGACGGCCATCTCCTCACGAATCTTGTGCAAGGTTTCCTCTGTGGAACCCAGAAAAAAGAAGCTGCCTTGTTTGGCGCGGTCCATGGCCATCGCAATCCCGAGGAACACGTCCATACCCGTCAGACGCGTTCTGATTTGCCCCCCCAGCAAACGCGACGCGTAAACTACGCCTATTCCGTCGGGAGTCAGGAAGTCTGCGCTGACAAGAGAGTTATGGAAAGTCTCGTCGGTGGCAGCGACTTCCACCGAGTGCGGATTGAGACAGGCGAAATAGCGGCATTTTCGCGGGTCATCTTCAAGCCAGGATGTGACACGGCTCACTACATCGTCCACAGACTGCACGCAGACTCGATATCCTACTATGTCCTCTGATTGCAGCGTCATATCGTTCCGGGCCTCAGACGGCCGATTTCGGGGAAGCATACTGTACGTGGCAGCTTGCACACTGTACAGATTCATAGCGATATGACACAGTTACGAACTGCACTTAAAGCGGTTCCCAACCGACCGTCAACGGGCAAGTCATGACGTTGTCGTGATTAGTTAAAACAAGAAAATATCGGACAAAGATTCTAGACATGTTAGCAACAGCCTACCCATTTTTTCGACTGCGAATACTGGCATTTTTCTGCAGTATTCTTGCCGTCATATCGCCTGCCACGGCCCAGGACTCAGCGGGTGACTCAGCCACAACTTCTGACACCTATCTCATGCAACCGGGTGACGTTCTCGAAGTGTCCGTCTGGGGTGAGGAATACCTGGAACGAGACGTTGCAATACAACCCGACGGCATGATCTCGTTTCCGCTCGTCGGGGTTCTGCCCGCGGCCGGCGGAGATGTTCGCCAATTACAGGAAAAAGTGGCCGAAAAGCTCTCGCAGTACATTCCTGACCCGGTGGTTACGGTTTCCATCAAGGACATTCGCGGCAATCGTATTTACGTGATTGGCCAGGTTCAAAGACCCGGGCACTTTGTAATGAATCCGACGATAGACGTGATGCAGGCTCTTGCGCTGGCGGGCGGAACCACACCATTTGCCTCCTTGAATGACATAAGAATCTTGCGGCGCTCAGGAGGCAAACTCACTTCAATCGAATTTCGCTACGGGGATGTGGAAAAGGGCCGGAATCTGCAACAGAACATTATCCTGCAAAGTGGCGATGTAATAATCGTCCCTTAAGCACAAGGACTATATCTACGTGGATAATGAAGGAATTGGATTACAAGACCTCACTGGCTTGATACGCCGGCGAGCACGCCTCGTCAGCCTGACTTTTCTGGCAATTATGCTGCTGAGCATCATTGCTGCATACAGCCTCGAAAACCTCTACCAAGCCTGGGGCACGATCATTATCGAGCGCCAGGAAGTTTCGGACCAGTATTTGGCGGGCACTTTCACCGATACCAATCCAGAACAGCGGATTCAGCGAATTTACGACGAGGTCATGACGAGGACCAACATCGTAAAAATAATCGAGGATCATGATCTGTACACTGCCGAACGTGCGGACGGCGCGCCCGAGTCTGTAGTCTCAATATTTCGCCAGAATTTCGAGATGGAACTCCGATTATCGGGCGATGACCCGCGAAGTCGGGATACGGGAGAAGTCACCGGCCTCGTGCTTTCATTTTTCCACACAGAACCGGAAACGGCTCGAAATGTTGCCAGAGACGTCGTTGCGCTATTTCAGGAAGGCAACAGACAACGCCGGCAAGCTGCCTACGTTGAGACGACCGCCGCTCTGGAGCGCGAGTCGGACGCTCTTAGAGCCCAGGTTGCGGAATTCGAACGACAGCTTGCGGAATTCAAAAGCGAAAACCCGGGGGCGTTACCGGAGGACAGAAATTACAATCGGCAATCCGTCGAGCGTAAGGCCCGCGACCTCGATGGGCTGGATCGGGAAATCCGGTCGCTGCAGGAAAGAAAGACGCTGCTTCAGACGCAACTTGCGCAAACTGAGCCCTGGGTTACCACAGTCGGCATAACGGGTGAAACACTACCGACAACCAACGAACAGCTCAGAGCCAAACAGGCCGAGTATTTAAGGCTATTGGGCATTTATAATGCCGAACATCCGGATGTCCGGCGCATCAAACGGGAAATCGATTCACTGGCAGGAGGTACCGTTAGCCCGGCCTTTCGCCAGGCGATGGAATCTCAATTGGCATCGACACGTTTGGAGCTTGCCGCTGCGCAAAGAGACTATGCGGAAGATCACCCGGATCGGCGCAACCTGGAACGTGCGGTAGCGACACTGGAAGCACAGATTGCCGAAATGCCTGCGGAATCGGCGGACCTTCCCGCCCCCAATAATCCGACCTACCTGAACCTGGAGGTTCAGCTGGAAGGCGTAAACAATGAGCTGACTGCGCTTAGAGCGGACAGAAGAGCATTGCAAGACGAGACACAAGAATTGGACAGGATGGTCCAGCTTGCTCCCGAAGTAGAGAGACGGTACCTGGAGCTGACTCGTGACCTCGGCCTGGCGCGCGATCAGTACGAGGATTCGAAATCCCGCTTGATGTCGGTGCAACGCGCCGGAAATCTTCAAGAAGATGAATTGGCCGAACGTTACGTCGTAACACGATACCCCAGTCTCCCGTACGATCCAGCGTTTCCCAACAGGCCGCTATTTATTCTAATCGGCATTTTCCTGGGGCTGACCACCGGTCTTCTGGTAGGCATCGGTTCAGAGGCTCTTGATAGCACCATAAGAAATACACGGGACATCCGCATGGTCCTCGGTATGCCGCCAATTGCTGCAATTCCGGAAATCAGCACGAATGACGACCAGTTAGCGGCCCGCAGGTCCGGGTTAGTCTATGCTGCATCAATCGGCCTGGTGATCGTCGCAACCGCTGTCTATGTTCTGATGCAGCGTAGTAGCGTGATCTAAGTTGTGCAATGCCGGAACTTACATGGAAAATTTGAAAGTAGTTAGCCAATGGGACGAATAAACAAAGCTCTGGAACGTATCAAGGATCGGGAAAAAACCCGATCCCGAGGTCCTGTGGGTGTATCCCGGGATAACGCCGGGAACATCAATCGAAAATTTGACGCAGCCGACGACGTCTTAGGAACGTCGGCGACGAAAGTCAGACTGAATACAGATGATCTGGCTGGTAATTGCATCATTACAGAAGACATGGACCCAGGCGCTCGTACTGCCTACAAGATGCTTCGAACACGACTGTTACAGGTGATGCGGACCAATAATTGGCAGAGCATTGCGGTCACCAGCGCCGCCCAAGGCGATGGAAAAACAGTCACGGCGATAAACCTCGCGATCAGCATTTCCGGCGACGTAAATCATAATGTATGCCTGGTCGACCTGGATCTGCGGCGCTCCAGCATTGCTCAGTATTTAGGGCTCAACTTGAAGCACGGGGTTTCCGATTGCCTGCGGAACAACTTGCCGATCGCAGAAGCGGTTATTAAACCGGATATCGACCGATTATTGGTCCTACCTAATAAGACGACGTTGACACATTCTTCGGAAATACTTTCGTCTCCGACAATGCGGGACTTCGCCAGCGACCTTACAGCTGATCCGTCGAGAATTGTGATTTACGATATGCCTCCGGTACTCGCCGCAGATGACATGCTGGCGTTTGCCCCAAATGTCGATGCCGTTCTTTTCGTGGTTTCAAAAGGCAAGACGGTCCGCACAGACGTAATGAAAGCTTACGAATTGCTAGAGGATGTCCACATAATCGGCACCGTATTCAATGGATCCGATGAAAAGTCCGCGTCTTATTACTGATCGGACAATGAGCGAATTTCCGAAGTACGCGATGTATGGCCATCACAAGTGCGCCACCATGTCCCTGAATACGATTTCGAGCGCTATTTGTAAACGCCTTGGGCTGCAGTTTGGCGCTGTATATGACGAAGCTAGTTTTGGCGAAGATCTGCCGGTGTATGCATCTAACCGTCGGATCGATTTCCTGTCTTACGGAAATGCTGACTTCCAGTACATGAAGTCACTGTCGGAACACAGAGGCTTCCACATTATTCGAGACCCAAGGGACATCGTTGTCTCCGCCTATTTTTCGCATCGAAATTCTCACTCGACGACGGCCTGGACCGAACTCAAAGGGCATCGTGAGACTCTGAAAAATCTTGATTTAGCCGAAGGAATTTCGGCCGAGATAGAATTTCGGAGCCGATCTTTTCGCCATATGCAGGATTGGAATTATGAGCAAGAACACATCCTGGAAATTCGTTTCGAAGACCTGGTAAGCAGGCACTATGAAACCGTCCTGCAAATATACGATCACTTGGGACTGCTCACACAGGGTGATTATCGCTTCATAAACCGCCCAGGTGGCATGTACCGCGAACTCATGGCGTTCGCCAGCTCGAAACTAAACCTGCGCCTACCTCGATTGACCCGGCAAGCCGCGATTCCCGCAGCGGAATTTCTGACCGTCGTTTGGCGCAATCGATTCGAAGCGCAATCTCGCGGCCGTAACCCTGGCGAAGAAGACGTGCAGAATCATTATCGGAAAGGAAAGTCCGGTGATTGGCGCAACCATTTCACGGACGAGCACAAGGCGTTGTTTAAGGAATTGTATCCGGGACTGGTTCCAAGCTTGGGCTACGAATCGTCTGACGACTGGTGATCTGCATGGAGCCGCTGGTCACAATCGGAATTCCCACCTACAACCGCGGCGACGAACGATTGCAGCGCGTGGTGGACGCCGCGTGCAATCAAGACTGGAAAAACCTCGAAATCCTCGTGAGCGATAATGCGTCAAGTGACGCTACGGAGTCGCTGATGCAGAACGTCTCCGACCCGCGAGTGAGATATATAAGGCAAGAGAAAAACTTAGGTGCCAATGGCAACTTCAACTATCTCCTACAAGAGGCGAAGGGAGAGTGGTTT
>JBPCXZ010000050.1:0-29194 GCA_051008055.1 Woeseiaceae bacterium | reverse complement strand
GGTTGGTTGTTGAAAGTGGCGTATACAACGTTCTTGCAGTCCAAGCGCAAATCAAAACGCTACGCCGAGATACTGGACGAAGCAGGGCATGCGCAGGACGTGCAAGATAAGAATTACACATTACCGTCGGAAGAGGTCGGCGATCTGGATAAGTTTCTGGCGGTGTTGAGTGAAGAGGAGCGAGCGATAATGATTATGTCCTACGCGTGCGGCTTGTCGCACAGAGAGATAGGCGCAGCAACGGATTTGCCGGTAGGTACAGTGAAATCAATCATTTTTCGTGGTAAAGATAAAATCAGGACGAGTTTTGATATCAAAGATCATAAACATGGCTGAGAAGACTCAAGACGCAGAAGATCGCCTGTTGAATGCAATGTTTCAGGCAGACGGAATTGAAATCGCCGATGACGGGTTTAGTGACCGAGTTGTGCGACGAGTTCGTCGTCAGATGTGGGTTCGCAGGCTGGCTTTGCCAATTGCGATGATTATTGGCGCCGCAATTGCGGTCAAACCGGCAACTCAATTGTTGAGTATCGGTTCGCAGGTATTTGGTTCTGTCGCGGCAGAATCATTATTGCCGCAGTCAGCGCTGTTGGAGCAGTTGCCGATTATTTTAGTCGGCGGATTAGCGCTCGCTCTTGTCATGGCTACCTTCCGATTATTCGAGGAATAGCCTGTGACACAATGCATTGTCACCGGGCAAGCGCTCGGTTACATTGCATGAATGAATCTTCGTGAACAGGTCGAAACTCTATTGCCCAACTGGGAGCGGTGGTATCCGAGCCTGTTTGATGCGGCGACCGATCTCGGCTTAATCCGCTCTGAAGTGTGCGATCCAAACTCCTTGCTGCTGACTCGCCGTCATTCCCGAGTTCGGCAGCAGGCCGAAGACGCCCATCGCGAGAAATGGGGCGGCAAGGCTGAATAATCTATGTCATTAGATGTAAGCGCAGTACGCGCGCTATTCCCGTCATTGTCGATCAAGGACAATGACGTCCGCCGAATTTACCTGGATAATCCAGCGGGCACCCAGGTCCCGGAGCTGGTGGTGCGGCGTATGTCCGAGTGTCTGATTGACGCCAATGCGAATCTCGGTGGCTATTTTCGGACCGCAGATATTGCTGGCGAGATTGTCGATGGTGCTCGCGCGGCGATGGCGGATTTCTTGAACGCACCGTCACCGGATGAGGTCACGTTCGGTCAGAATATGACGACGATCACGCTGCACTTGTCACGCTCGATCGGCAATTTTCTGCAGTCCGGAGACGAAATCATTCTGTCGCAGATGGATCATGATGCGAATATCGGGCCCTGGCTGCTAATGGCGAAAGATCACGATCTCAAGGTTCGGTGGCTACCATTCAATATTGAAACCTTTGAGTTCGATGACGATGCGCTGGATAAAATTCTTAACGATCGTACGCGCTTGTTGTGCATCGGTGGGGCCAGCAACCTGACCGGCACCATCAACGACATTAAAACAATGTGTGCGAAGGCGCGTGCGGCTGGCGCATGGAGTTTCATCGACGCCGTGCAATCGGCGCCTCACGTGTTGCCCGACGTGCAGGATATCGGCTGCGACTTTTTTGCCTGTTCTGCGTACAAGTTTTTTGGGCCACACCAGGGAACACTCTGGGCTCGCACTGATGTTTACGAACAGCTCGAACCGTACAAGGTCCGGCCAGCACCGCTGGAGCTGCCCTGGCGCTTCGAAACCGGCACACAAAGCCACGAAGGCATGGCAGGAACGGGCGCGGCCGTTGACTATTTCGCGGGTATCGGCGCCGGCGTCACCGGCTCGGACAATCGGCGCAAGAATCTGAATACAGCGTTTGACGTCATGTTTGATTACGAAAAGACATTGACGGCTCAATTGATCAATGGTCTACAAAGTATCCCGGGCGTTACCATTCAGGGAATATCGGAGGCGGAAGGGTTTGATCGGCGTGTCCCGACAGTTTCGTTCACACATGTTCAGCATTCGCCAGACAGCATCGCCCGAGCGCTCGGCGAGCAGAATATTTTCGTCTGGAATGGTCACAATTACGGTTTGGAACCGGCCAAAGCTCTTGGACTACTCGAGAGCGGTGGTGTAGTCCGTGTAGGGATGGTGCACTACAACACAGCCGATGAAGTCGATGAAACGCTTTCGGCAATTGAGAGCGCTGTCTCTTAAAACTTACCTGACAAAAAAAGGCCGCGCTGTGCAAAACGGCGCGGCCTTCGGTGAGACTGGTATCGGAAAAATTGTCAGAGGATTGTGGAAGGATGCTCCAATATCCAATCAAGACCTAAGGATTTTCCTGACACCTCGGATATCTCACTAGACATGGATCACCTCCTTTAATGTTGTTTGCCCGCCGGCAGTATCTCCAAAAAATTACCGGTTGCCAAGAAAAAAATTGTATAAAAACAATGGTATACATCGAACCGAGCGTGCGTTATTATGAATAGCTCGGCCAATCGAGCCGAGGCTTCCAAAACAGCAAAAACAAAGCGGAGCGCAATAATGAGTGAATCGAGCCCGGATCGGGATTCACCGGCAGCAGGTGACGTACTTGCTGCGCCGGTTGTTGCTGCGCAGCGTATCGGCAGTCTGGATGTGCTTCGAGGTGTAGCGATTCTCGGCATTCTCGTAATGAACATCTACGCGTTCGCGATGCCGTTTCCCGCCTATATGAATCCGCTGCTGATGGGCGGCACGGATTCACTGAACATAGGGATATGGTTCGCAACACACGTCTTTTTCGATCAAAAATTCCTGTCAATTTTTGCGATGCTGTTTGGAGCAGGCATCATTCTCATGACGGGCCGCGCCGAGGAAAAAGGTGCGAAATATGGACGAGTTTACTATCGTCGCCAATTCTGGCTTCTGCTTATCGGCGCCCTTCACGGCTACCTGCTGTGGATGGGTGATATTTTGTTCCTGTATGCCGCTATAGGCATGCTGGCTTACCTGTTTCGCAAGAAAACACCTCGAACGCTGATCATCATCGCCTGCTGTTTGTTGCCGGTTGGTCTGTTGTTTAGCGCCGGTATGGGGATATCGGCGCAAAAGTTTCAGGGGATCGCAATTGAAGCTCAGGCGAAGATCGATGCAGGCGAAGAAATTTCAATTGAACAGCAAGAAATGCTAGACGACTGGGCAGAGATGCGGATCATGATGGCGCCGACAGCCGAAGATATAGATAACGACGTTGCCATACATCAAGGCAGTTATCCGGAGATTGTCGAGAATCGAATTCCTATCGTGATGATGATGCAGACCTTCATGGTGTTGTTTTTTGGTTTGTGGCGAGTATTGGCATTGATGTTGCTCGGCATGGCGCTGATGAAAATGGGTGTGCTTTCTGCTGAAAAGTCCGCCGGTTTCTACAAAAAAATGATGCTGATCTGTTATGCGATTGGATTGCCCTTCACGGTATACAGTGGTGTCAATTTGCAAGCCCATGACTTCGATGCAGTGTATGCGTCATTGGTTGGGAATATTCCAAATTACATAGGCAGCCTTGTCGTCGGCCTTGGCCATATTGCCCTGGTCATGCTGATGATTAAATCTGAGTTTGCGACGAAGCTGCTGCAGCGCTTCGCAGCTGTTGGGCGCATGGCGCTGACTAACTACCTAATGCACTCGGTGATCTTGACCACCGTTTTCTATGGCTATGGGCTTGGCCTGTATGGCTCGGTGCCGCGATTCCAGCAGATGGGCTTCGTCGTCGCGGTTATCGGCCTGCAGCTGTTCTATAGTAGCTGGTGGCTGGCCCGCTATCGATTTGGACCAGTTGAATGGCTGTGGCGTTCGTTGACCTACTGGCAACGACAGCCAATGAAGCGTGCAGATTCGTCCTGAGCCGATGATTCTAGCCACATTTGCCGTGTATACTGCGGTACTTGCCTGCGCAGGGGCAAGCAGTCCGACATAACTAAAACGAACAAGAGAGACCGAAAAAATGGCAATTGCAGACCTTAAGAATGTATTGAAAATCTTTGGCGGCTCTGAGCTGAGCGACGGCGAACAAGAAGAGTTGCGCACAGAAGTAATGTTGATGACCCTGGCTCGCGCGGCCGATGCGGATATCAACATTCAGACCGTCGAGGTCGATCGAATTCGCGAGATTCTTAAGGAAAAAACCGGCGAGGACTTTAGCTCCGCCGATGTCCGCGTTGCCGCCAGAGCCGACCTCTATGCTGAGGCGAATCTCCGCAAGTACCTGGGAACGGTTCGCAAGAAGCTACGTCCGCAGGATCGTGCTGATGTTGTGCAAGCGCTGGCCGACGTATTCCGTAGTGACAGCAATGTCAGTGTGCTGGAAATCGACTTTTTTAATCGTACAGTCGAAGCGCTGAATGCTACTCCTGCCCAGATTGCGGGCCTGGTTGCCGGCGACGTCGACTAGCTACCCGTCGCAAGGCGGCACCGCTGCTGCTGGTAAATACTCGCAAGTATTTGCTGGAAATTGCCCCACCGATTTCGCGGTACACAACGAATAGGCCCGACGTAATAATGACGCTGGCGCCGATGATCACCCAGCGGTCGGGTATTTCGTTCCAGAATACGTAGCCGGCGATAGCGCCACCAATCAGCGCCGAGTATTCAAACGGGGCGAGCATGGCGGGTGACGCGCGCCGGTAGCCGCCAATGATTCCGATCCAGGCAACAACCGAACATACCCCGGCTGCTAAGAAAAGGATCCAGGCCGATCCTGAGGGCGGTGCCCAGCCGCTCGAACCCATCAAAAACATCGCTACCAGCAATGGACCGGCTACAACGTAGACCGACATCGAATAGCTGGTCTCGGTGCTGGCAAGTTTGCGTGCAGTGATGGCAAGGCAGGCATAGCAGAATGCGGCAAACAGCACGGCCAGATGGGCAAAGGTCACGGTCTGCGCGCCAGGCCTGAGGATTATTAGTACACCGACGAAACCAATGGTCACCGCAGCCCAGCGGCGCCAGCCAACATGCTCACCAAGCAGCGGGACCGACAGAGCCGTCACGATCAGCGGCGCCGTGAAGCCGAGCGTCAAGGCATTGACCAGTGGCATGCGCGAAAGCCCATAGAAAAAACCAAACATCGCGCCAACTGCCAGAGCAGTACGCAGGAAATGCCAGCCCCAGCGCTTGGTCCTAAGGCTCTGCGCGCCGCCAAACTGCCGTGCGAGCAATAAGAAAATGGCGACACCAATCAGGCTACGCAAAAACACGAACTGTTCCAGGGAATGAGTTCGGAGGATTTCCTTGGCGCAAAGATCCAGCCCAAGTCCGCCCGCAACACCCATCAGCAAGTAGGCAATTGCTTTTCCGGTTTCGTCGTTTGAGTTCTCTACAGCCATTGGTTGCAAGGCCAAAAATGAACAACAGCTGAACATCTTCGCACGACTATCTGCAGCTGCAAACCGGTTCAGGATTGATTCAGCGACGTCGATGCTTAATAGGTCGCGACAAGCAGGAATTGAGGGAAGATCATGTCAGCGACCAAGACCATACGGATATATTTTTTTGTGCTGAGCGCATCCATTCTGAGTATTGCGGCAACGACGGCGCTTGCTGAAGACGAAGTTCGTTCATCTACGTCGGTGCATCACAGCAAGGCGCAACGCGATAGCGGTGCTGCTGGAAAACTATCAAAAGATGAGCATCAGGCATTGGTCACTGACGGCAAGCGCAGCCCAAACAAACATTCGACTGTTGTATCGGCTAGTACTGACTTCTGGTTCTACAGTGCAGATGTAGTTCTTTTCAACGATCATGACGTTGACGGTCACTATCACGGAATCGATTTACTCTTCGACGCGGATACCTACTACAACTCTGCTGAAGTCTACATCGTGGCCTACCTAAGCCTCGATGGAGGGCCATGGAACGAGTACACGGTATCCGAAAATTTCACGTTGTACGGTGCTTCGGCTGACGACGAGTACAATATTGTGACTGAACTTGTATCTGGGTATCCCACCGGCAGTTACGATCTGTTGATTGAACTGTTTGACGGCTTCAACGACCAGTTTCTCGCCAGCTATGGCCCGATCGATACGCCAGAGTTGGCTTTTCTGCCGCTGGAAGATGCGAACCGTGATGTGCCGTACGTTCCACCGCCACCACCAACTACAGTTGTCGTGCATGAACACGGTGGAGCATTTGGTTGGCCGTCCATCCTGGCGATGCTGGTTGGTGTCGGGTTACTGCGCAAACTGCGCGAGAAACGGGCTTAACAGGCGGTTTTCCGGATCCAGCTCACGTCGCATGCGGCGAAAGTAGTCGAGGCGACGCGAGTACGTTTGGATGACGTTCTCGGCGCGCAGGGCCCGCGATTGACTGATAAGTGGAATGCCGCCCCATTTCTCAGCGAATTCGGCGAGATCGATAACGAAGTCGTCCCAGCCTTTCTGCTGGGTTGATGCGGTGGTCAAGGCGATCATCGCTTCGTCGAAACTGGGCGAAAGAATCGCACTGGCGTCATGACCAAGTCGATAGCCAATCGCCGGCAGGTCGCAACGATATCCTGAGTTGTCCAGCAGTGATTGACAGAACTCCTTGTACGCGATGGCGACCATTGAAAAGTTGGCCGCTGGGAAACACCAGGTCGAATAGTGAACATCACGATCACGCCCAGCCCTGGATTGCGAAGCCGAGTTACTGCCAACATGCACAAAGCGTGTATTGAGTAGTCCTTGAGTTGCCTCGCTGATGGAGTCAATGAGGTGATACTTGACAGTATCTACCGGAACGATTCGATTTAACGATTTGAATACCTGCGGCAATATGGTGCTTTCACCCCAGTCCTTTATTTTCCACGGCGCGTTGTACGAGGTACCTGAGTCGGATACATAGCGACGCAAGTCAAGATACACGCGATCGCGATACGGCATCAGGTAGAACTTGAAACCAACGCCGCTGGCGACCAGCGTGTTGACGATCGAGGAGAACTTGTCGATGTCGACGCGGCGATGACTGGCATTGAATACACGAATCGGTCGTACCTGTAGCGTCACTTCGTAGATAACGCCTAGCAAACCGAGGCTCATGCGAAATGCAGCCAGTAGCTTCTTCTGTGTCATGTCGATGTTGAGCATCTTGCCGTTAGCTGTGATGACTCGCATGGACAAAACATGGCTTGAAAAATAACTTCCGGATTTTCCGATACAGGGACCGAAACAAGGGGCGGCGATCGCACCGCCGACAGTGCGACCCTGCAGTTCATAGCCCCCGCATAATTCCAGGCCGTCTTCGGCAAGTGTTTTGACGAGGGTCGACACTCGAATTCCCGCTTCAACGACAACAATGCCGTTGTCCGCGTCAATTCGTCTGATCCGATCGAGTCCCTGCATGTGCAGAATTGAACCTGTTGCCGCGATGTTGCAATCGGTTGGTGCAGTGCCGGCGCCTTGAGGTCGGATTGGCAGCGGGGTTCGACTGCAGGGCTCAAGGCACTTGCGTAAGTCGCTTAAAGTGGAGGGCCGCAAGTGCGAAGGACCTGCGGGCTTGGGATTTTTTAATCGTCCAGTCTTGTGCAAAGATTTTGCGAGCATCCATGTCTCCAGCAATCGATTAACTGACAATGCCAAAGTCACAGGTGGAGTAACTATCATCGGATAGATGATCAGTTCTTCGTGTCGGCGGCTCCGCTGTCGTGGATCGAATCGTGGCGACTCAATAGGTAGACCGGTGGCTTTGCGACCCTGTTTTTCAACAGGTGTGCCTTTGTCATGCGAATTTGAATCGTTGCACAAAGGTCTCCAAATTGCGACAGACGAAAAATCGTTATTGTTAAATCGCTCTGCCCAAAGAATTTGCTTGTCTGAAGTCGCCAGGTGACGCAAGCTGAGGTCATGAAATGCACACCAAAAGAAGTAGCTGCGGCGGCGACCGCGGCGGCGACACGAATCGCCGAGATAATCGAGTATACGGAACTGGATCGCTCCGCCGTATTCAGCGATGCCTGCGGTGCAGATGTTTATTTGAAGCGCGAAAACAGGCAGCTGACAGGCTCGTTCAAGATTCGTGGTGCGAGCAATCGACTGGCGACATTGACAGAAGAACAGCGTGCGCCGGGCTGCGTTGCGGCATCAAGCGGCAATCATGGCGCAGCCGTGGCTTGTGCAATGCAGCGACTTGAAACCAGCGGCGTCATTTTCGTGCCTGAGCAGACGTCCAAAGCGAAAGTTGATGCTATCAAGAGCTATGGTGGCAATGTGCAGTTCTTCGGCACGGATGGGCTTGATACCGAACAACATGCTCGCGAACATTCTGAAAAGAACGCTATGTACTACCTGTCTCCTTATAACGATAGAGAAGTAATCGCGGGGCAGGGTACATGCGGCATCGAAATTCGGGATCAATTGCCGGATGTGGATGCGGTGTACGTGGCGGTTGGTGGCGGTGGACTGATCGCGGGTGTTGCCAGTGTCCTGAAGTCTCACAATCCGCAGATCAAGGTGTACGGCTGCCAGCCCGAAGCGTCGGCTGTCATGGCGAAATCAGTAGAAGCCGGCGAAATACTCGATATACCGAGTGAGCCTACGCTGTCTGATGGCACTGCGGGCGGTATCGAGGCTAACGCCATCACGTTCGACTTATGCCGCGAATTGATTGACGAGTTCATTCTTGTCAGTGAAGAAGAAATAGCCGCTGCCATGCGTGTCTATATCGAGGCAGAAAAAGAACCACTTGAAGGTGCGGCGGGCGTGGCTCTGGCGGCGCTCTTGAAGCACAAGGCCGTCGAGTCCGGTCGCAAAGTCGCGGTCATTATCTGCGGCGGCAACGTCAGTCAACAAGTTATTGACGGAGTTCAAGGCTGAGCGAATATCGTAAATCGTTGTTTTTGAAAAGAAAATAACGAGTCACCAAAAGGTCATGAAAGGGTCTTCGGCAGGTCAAGCCCCTTGCCGCGTCCATAAGCAAACTCTCTCCATGGTCAAAGGCCGACAAGCCCGCGACTGACAGCTTTACCTTCAGGAGAGAACTAATGAATGGCTTACGCAAGAACTTAATGAACATTCTCTTGTTCATCTTATGGCTCGGATTGGGTCTTTCGCTAACATCGGCACGTGCTGAGGGATATACGATTGATCTATCTTTCAATACGCACCTGACAGCAAGCTTGCCGGAGCAGGATGTTTTCATCGAACGCAAGCCCGGCTCGGACGCCGTCTATAGAGTCACCATTGGTGACACCGATATGGACGCACCGCTTTTCAAGGCGGCGAATTCGGTACCGCGCAATCCTTTTGATGCAGACGCGGTTGGGCCGCATCCGAAAGGGCGGTCATTCGGCATGACGCTTGGCGAATGGTTGCGCCACACAGGTGCGGGCACCTATACCTGTCGAAATGGCGAAGGCCGTTTAGATACACATTTTAGCGGCTTGGTTGAAAACGGCGTCTACTCGATGTGGCATGTTTTCACAGCGATTCCAGCGACGACTCCATTTTCAGGCTTTCTGAATCTGCCGCTCGGAGCGCGAGACGGTTCTACCAGTGTTTTTGTAGCGGATGAAAACGGTTTCGCGTCCTTTCGCCGCCACTTCAAACCATGCCTGCAGTTGTCGGATGATTGGATAACGTCGCAACTGGCCATCAACTACCACAGTGATGGCAGGACGCACGCTGGTCGTCCTGGCCTATTTGGCTACAACGCACATGTACCGCTGTTCCTGATTCTGCCGCCGCGTACGGGCATTCAGTTCTGAATATTGAACTCAATCGGGTGATAATCCTCAAAATAGAATCGCCAATGAATGAGTAAGACAATGCCTGGATCAAAACTGCCGTTTGCGGCTTGTGTGCTACTTGCACTGATTCTCGTAAGTCCTGTCTGCGCCACGACAACTGCCTTTATTAACGTGAACGTTGTTTCGATGACTAGCGAGCGCGTCGACCCGGCGCAGACTGTGCTTGTGGAAAACGGTCGAATCAGCGTGATCGGCCCCGTCGACAAGACACCTTTGCCCAAGGACATCGAAATTGTTGATGGCACTGATCGGTATCTCATGCCCGGGCTCGCTGAAATGCACGCACACGTGCCGGATGTTTCCTCACAGGAACTCGGCAGGGTGATGACGTTATTTGTCGCGAACGGCGTAACGACGATTCGTGGCATGTTGGGTCGACCGTCTCATTTGCAGTTGCGCGATGACTTGTTGCAGGAAAAAGCATTCGGCCCGCGGCTGGTCACGTCCGGTCCCTCGCTGAATGGAGACTCAGTTCGAAGCGCAAGCAGCGGTGTACGACAGGTGCGAGAGCAGTTTGCCGCAGGCTACGATTTCATAAAAATCCATCCGGGGCTGGGTGCTGAAGAATTCGCGGCGATTGCAGACACAGCCAACGAACTTGGCATGCCGTTCGCCGGGCATGTGCCGGTTGCGGTCGGGGTAAGCAATGCGCTGGCGTCGGGAATGGCGACGATCGATCATCTGGATGGTTATCTGGCAGCGCTCATGCCGGCGGACTCCGATGCCAGCGGCGGGTACGGTGGTTTCTTTGACGTCTTGCTGGCCGATCAGCTTGCCGAGGAGCGGATAGCCGAGTTGGCAACTCAAACAGCGACGGCTGGAACATGGAACGTCGCAACGGAAGCGCTATTCGAGCATCGAGTCTCTGAAGTCAGTATTGGCGAGCTAAGCAACTTGCCGGAAATGCGTTACATGCCGCAGGCGACGGTACAACAATGGGTTGCGGCAAAGCAGCGTATTGAGAACGAACGTGGATTCGACCCCGAGGTTGCGCAACAGGCCATTCGCATCCGACGGATGATTATCAAGGCGCTGCAGGACGCAGGTGCGGGTTTACTACTCGGTTCTGACGCACCGCAAGTGTTTAACGTACCTGGGTTTTCGGTGCATCACGAATTGCGCTTCATGGTGGAGTCTGGCTTGACGCCCTATGAAGCAATCGCGACGGGAACCACCGCGGTCGCGAATTTTCTCGGCAGCAATACAGGCAGCATTGAAGTGGGCCGCGACGCGGATCTCGTTCTGCTGGATTCGGATCCGCTGGCCGATATCACCAGTACTCGTCGTGTTCATGGGGTCATGCTGCGTGGACGCTGGTACTCGTCGGCAGAGCTCAAGAAACGACTGGACCCCTATCACACGCAAAACAATTGAGGTCCGTTTGCAACCAAATTGCGTTGCCACGCGTCTAATCAGTATAAGAGCAACTTGTTGATTGAGGAGACGGCTATGCGCAGTCTTGTTGTGATGGCGATGTTCGCCAGTAGTTTGACCTATGCGTCGTGGAACGGGTACACCGAAACCAGGGACCTGGAGTTACCAGCGAGTGGCGTGGATATTCTGGAAATTGACGCGGGTGCGGGCAGCATTCTGGTCACCGGGGTTGCCGATTCCACCGATATCGTTGTCAGGGCGATCATTCGGGTTCCGGATGACGACGAAGATGATGCACAGCAGCTCATCGCCGAAGACCTCGTATTGAAGCTGGAGAAAAAACGCAGCAAAGCGAAACTCGATGCCTACTTTGAGCATGGCTCCTGGAGTGTCAGCGAGTCGGCCGCAGTGGATCTCGAAGTCAGTATTCCACAAGGGCTGGAAATTTTTGTTGACGACGGTTCGGGCTCGATGATCATTGAAAATGTGCAGAGTGCCGTTGAAGTTGATGACGGCTCCGGTTCTATCGAAATCTCCGGTGCGACAAGTGTTGTTGTCGATGACGGCTCCGGGCCGGTCCGGATTACCAATGTCAGCGGCGACGTTGAGGTGGAAGACGGTTCTGGTGATATCAAGGTGCGCGCTGTGGGTGGTACCGTTACCATCGATGACGGTTCCGGTGGCATTGATGTTCGTGATGTTGAACACGATCTGGATATCGTCGACGACGGCAGTGGTTCTGTACATGTAGCCGATGTTCGCGGCACTGTAACGCGAGACGATTGAATACCTAAATCGTTGATCTACAGCGATTTTTAGACCCCTTAACGGTTTCGGCCGACGTGCAGCCGCGCGTCGGCCGCTGGTGCTGCTAAAATTAGAGGAGGCCAGGCTTAAAGGGGAGGCAGTATGAAACTTGTCAAACACCTGCTGGATCGCAAAGAGCGGTGCATTTTCTCGGTAAAACCGGATGACACAGTTCTTGATGCAATCCGCGTCATGGCAGAGAAAAACATAGGCGCTGTTGTTGTCATACAGGACGACAAGATGCTCGGCATCATGTCTGAGCGAGACTATGCTCGCAAAGTCATCGTTAAAGGTCGAGCCTCTGACAAGACGCCAGTGGCCGACATCATGACCAGTGAAGTACTGACAACGTCCGGTGGTGAAACCGTCAACAACTGCATGGCAATGATGACCGAACGGAAAATCCGGCATCTTCCTGTTGTTGAAGAAGACAAAGTCGTAGGCATGATATCCATCGGTGATCTGGTTGAAGCCATCATCGCCGACCAACAGGAAGAGATAGAACAGCTGGAGCACTATATCAGTGGCTAGAATAGCCATCGAGCATCGCGACAGCAGCATCGACTCCGCCGAGGTCTTGTGAGATCGGTAACAGCATCTCTTTTTCTGCTGTTAATCACGACAGGCGCTCTCGGACAGCAAAACACTACCATTCTGGGACCATCGAACGTAGCGCTGCAAGATGGCGCAGATGCATTGCGTTCCGGTGACGCAAAGGAAGGTATCCGGCTAACGCAACTTGGTCTTTCCCAAGCTACGTCATCTCAACAACGAGAGACTGGAAAATCCAATCTGTGTGCCGGCTATGCGATGCTCGGTCAGTACGAGCTTGGTCTGCCTTTTTGCGACGAGGTGCTGGAGCAGAATGGACGAAATTGGCGGGCGCGCAGTAACCGAGCGCTGATCTATATCAAATTGCGACGTTTCGCAGAAGCAAATGAAGACCTCCTTGTCGGTGAGGACGTCAGTCCCAATGCAAGTACGCTGCAAGCGGTGCGCAAGATGTACCTTGACGCCACAGACCCGGTCGCTCCCAGCGTCATCGTTGACGATCGTCGAGACCCTGTGCGAGAAGAAACCGCAGCGGACGAGGGCATCAAAGAAGATGACTAACAATAGGTGGCATCTTGGCCTGATAGTGTTTTCTGCGGCTTTTGTTCAAGCGCAGGAAGGTAACGACGTAAGTCAGTTACTGGATCCCGGCGGCGACCGGGTGCCAATGCAGACAGTGGTGCCGGTTTTCCCGGAGAAGGCCCTGCGCGACAGAGTTCAGGGGCATGTAGAGGTTTGTTTTAACGTCGATCGGGAAGGCCGAACTTTTCGGATCGCGGTGCGCACGAGTACACACCGCATGTTTGAGAAGCCGGCGATCAATGCCGTGCGAGCATCCAGTTATCAACCACTCGAGCAGCATCAAATACTGAGCAACATCAAGACATGCAGAACGTTTCGCTTTCAGCTGGACCCGATTGCCATCGAAGACCCGAGTGAGTCTTTAGTCGACACTGAGTCCTGAAGACAGGCGTGCTGCGCGCAACGTATTCGACATCAACATTACAATGGTCATTGGTCCGACGCCGCCAGGAACCGGCGTCGCCGCAGCCGCTACTTCGCAGACCGCGTCGTAATCGATATCACCGGTCAGCTTCGACTTTTGTTCGCCGTCCACCGTGACTTCAACGCGGTTGATTCCGACGTCGATGACCACGGCGCCAGGTTTGATCCAATCGCCACCCACCATATTCGGCCTGCCTACTGCCGCGACAACGATATCGGCCTGTCGAACAACATCCGGCAGATCTTTGGTTCGACTATGACTCACAGTTACCGTAGCGTTTTTCTGCAGTAACAGGCTGGCCATTGGCTTGCCAACAATGTTTGAGCGGCCGATAACCACAGCATTTTTCCCAGACAAGTCCTTGCCCAAATGTTGCTCGATCATCAGCATGCAGCCAGCTGGCGTGCAAGGAACAAAGGCATCGTCAGTATTGCCCGAGGTCAGTTTGCCGATATTGATGAAGTGAAAACCATCAACGTCCTTGTTCGGTGCAACGGCTTGCGTAACCGTTTGCTCGTCCAGATGTTCAGGCAGCGGCAATTGTACGAGGATGCCGTGAATGCTGTCGTCGTTATTCAGATCGTCAATCAGGGCAAGTACGTCGTCCTGCGATGAGTCTGCCGCGATGCTGTGTTGCACGGAATGAAAACCACATGCTTCTGCAGTGCGCTTCTTGTTACGGACGTAAACCTGGCTGGCCGGGTCCTCGCCAATTATGACCACCGCCAGGCCGGGGATGAGATTATGCTCTTCCAGCAGTGAGGCCGTTTCGGTCGTGATTTTTGCGGACAGGTCCGCCGCCATTGCCTTGCCGTCAATCCGGGTCGCATTCGTCATTTGTGTTCCATGCTTCGCTGTCAGGCGCCGCATGGTACCGGTGCCTCAATCGCAGGACAATAGTCAACGACGCTTGATTAGTGCGTAAGCGAATACTGCCGGCGTTATGGCGGCTGCGACGTGTTTCAGAGAGTGGCCACTAATCAGGCCGCCAAGCGCAAAAATTTCGGCATCGAAGAACTCAAACAGCTTGGCGACACCGTAGAAAAACAGCATCCACCAGAAATAGCGCGTCTCGCCGATAGCTGGTCGGTGCGTGAGCAGGATGACAGGAATCAGCAACATCGGCAGGAACTGGACCAGCGCGTACGGGCGCAAATCGCCGGCACCTTGCGACTCCGTCCATGTCCAGTACTCAACAGATCCGAAGCCGATGACTAGCAGCGGCAACAACAGTCGCCGCGCAGCAGCGGGTGAAATGAATTCGGCGACAATGACGCAGAGCAGTCCGGCGAAGCCAATTGTCATAGGCAGGCGGTCCCAAACCAAAGCCTCGTTACTCGGAGTCAGGTGATAATAGGCCGAGCCAAACGCCGTCAAAATGATTCCGCTAAACAATGTCACGTACGCCGCTGATGCCTCTTTGACGCAAACTTCGTCCGCATATAGAAATACGATCGACAGGCCCGCAATACCGACAATCAGGAATGGCAGATTCGAAATGACGTTCCAGAAATTCGCAATACCCAGCAGGTCGCGCTGGTCACTGAAGTGATGGTAGGCAGGATCCTGTGGAATCGGCGACGTCAGGGTGAATACCGCTACGACAACAGCGACAATGATCGCAATCAGGATTTTCGTACGCGGCGACATCAGGCTAGTTGTCACATGTCGCTCGAGTCATGGGAAAGTCTACAGAACGTGGAACTCCCTTGGACAATCCTTCGATACGAGCCAGTAAGTTATCTGGATCATCCAATCGATACATGATGCGCTGCGGAAAATCGTGGTCCGGATCCTCGAAGACAACCTCGGTGGCACTGATGCTAACCAAGTCGAAGGCATTGCTCTTCTGCCCGGAAGGTGCGGCCAGGTAAGTGAGCGAGCCCGACGCATTCTCGAAGATTCGCAGGAACTCGTAAGCAACAGTCTGCCCATCATGCACTAAGCGGTTCATTCCCAGCATTACACCGCCGGCAGGCCGCATCCATTGTTCGCCAGATCCGGCTTCGCCACCGGCGCTCGCCCAGCAGCCCGATAACCAATGCAGCTGACGAACTTCAGCCGATATTTGAGCGTTACTCACAGCCAGAATCGGGTAACAAAGGATGAGCGCGAGCAGTACTCTTTTGAAAATCATATTCAAGCCTCGAATCAGCCTGACCATGACCGTACCCCGCGGTGCAAGTCGCAGCAAGCAGCGTGATGACGTAAACTGGCCCTTAACCATTGAGGTAAGGGTAAGACATGACCGATAGCCGTCACTACGACACAGTGGCATTCGATGTTCGCGATAACGCGACCATGCTGTTCTTCGCCAAAACAACTCATGAGGGAGATATCAACGATTATCTGCTCTTGATGCGTACTATCGAGGATGATTTCGATGAGTCCATGTACATCGAAATTAATGAGAACCAGTTTGGCGGGCACAACCTGATCCGGGAAGCAGCGCTTATGGGTAATACGTTGACGTTGACGCTGCACGAGCCAGCCGAGGAGCTGGGTGGCTTAACAGAAATCGTGCTGACCTATGCGGATACTCCAGAGAACGGTACTAGTATCGAGCGTGGAGCTTTTCGGGTGCTGGGTGACACGCTGTCTGGCGGCAACGCCTGAAGCACCAAAACCGTGCTTGAGCTTCGCCCTAATTGCGAAAACTGCGGCGCCGAATTGCCGCATGATTCAGCCAACGCGATGATTTGCTCATTCGAATGTACATTCTGTAGCGATTGCGTCTCAAATGTATTGGGCGGCAAGTGCCCGAATTGCGGTGGCAACCTGGAGCGCCGGCCGACTCGCATTCAGTCGCCGCAATGAGCGGCGCTGTTTACAGCGTCTATATGCTGCGCTGCAGTGATGGCAGTCTGTACACAGGTATCGCTACAGATGTGTCGCGTCGACTCATTGAACATCAGACTAGCCCGCGCGGCGCGAAGTATCTTCGTGGGCGCGGGCCCTTGCAGCTTGCGTATGAACAGGAAATCGGTGACCGAGGCAGCGCGACCCGGGTCGAATACTGTCTGAAGCTGCTGGCAAAGGCGGATAAAGAAGCACTGGTCGCCGGCCAAATATCTCTTGCCGACGTTACACCAGGACTATCAGCAGATCAGGCATCCGGAGCCGGTGGCGGATAGAGAACCAGCTTTTCACCAAACTTCGGCAGGTGCAGGCGTGCATCGTTATCCCACGTCTCCCGGATTTCGTCTAGCCAGCTGGCCGTATCTACAAAATTGTCGATGAATCTCGGTCCCAGCTCGATAACCCCAAACGGGCGCGTGTAGTCGTCAAAATGAATTGGCAAGACACGCTTGGCGCCGGTGGACGTTACCAGAGACAACCAGAATTGCTCTGTGTATTGACGACCAAAATTTTCCAGGCCGAAGGCGCCCAGCATGACGACATCGGCCACAACATCATCCAGAGCACCCGGCAAAAAACCGGCGCTACCCTGCACTAAGGTTGTGCCCTGTGGGTGCGTGATGACAATGGAATAGGTCCGACCTTCGCGCCACGCGCTGACCGGCGCCGGAATCTGCAGCGGTACGTCAATGTTGCCAGCATACGGCACTGAACCACCCCATCCCAAAGGTGCATGAATCGCCGGGATAATGCGCACGGCGAAATTACCGAACTCGTATATTTCGCCCTCTTCAACCACGACTATCTGGTCCTCCGGAACGCCGCTACCGCGCGCGATGTTGGCTGTCGATTCCGAGCCGATGATCGACGCGCTACTTCTGTTCGCGATCGCGCCGATATCCATTGCATGATCAAAGTGTGAATGAACCGGAATGATGGCGGCGAGTCGGCGCATTCGATACTCGTCGAGGACACGATTTATTTGCGCCGCGCTGCTCTTCACATCGGCGGAAAACAAAATGTCGGCGACTGACGGGCGTGAGAAAAAGCCGTCAATCAAGATCTGTGTATCGCCATCGTCAAACAGCAGCGTGGTAACACCAAGCCAGGTGACTGTCACTGCATCCGGACGGGATTCGTAGATCGGGTAGGGTTGCCAGTCGATTTCACTAAGCTGTGGCCGATCTCCCCACAGAGCCGCAATGATGACGGACAAGAAGATGATCAGGCCAGCGGAGCCGATAGTTACGCGTCTCGCAAGTGCGTTCCAATATTGCCGGTCAAAGTTCATTGGTCCTAATCTACTGCCCAGCGATGATTCTTGCTGCGTGGCCGGTGAGCGGAGCAAGGTAGTTGCCCATCGCGTAGCCGAGCAGGGCCATAAGAATCGAGGCCGGGACGAGGTTGGGTCGATGATGTGCGGCCACAATCGGTGCCGACGCGGCAGCCCCTACATTAGCTGCTGACGCGATGGCAACGCTGTGAATATCGACCCTGAAAATCCACGCGCCGGCCAGGCAAAAAAGGCCGTGAATAAAGATCCAGATAAACGCACCAAAAATAAACATAGGTGCTTCAGCAAGGCCGGCAATCGAAGCTCTGGCGCCCATTCCGGCCACAAAAATGTAGACAAGTGCTGTACCCAGCGCGGTGGTGTTGGGCAATCTTGAAACGGGCGTGGTCGATAACAGGAGTGCAATAGTCGTAACGAGCAGGATACGAACTGTCGTTGTCGAGAAGGCGGTTTCGAGGGACGGGCTGATGCTCGCAAGTGCTGTAGCAATACCCGGTGCAACAGCCGTTGCGATCCAGGTTACACCTATCGCAACTCCGCCGATGAACAGGTATTGCGGCATCGTCGGCGCCTGATCCTGCTCCACGTGCATTTCTGCTGCCGCGTCCATGCTCGCGATCCGGTCGGCCGGTACCCGCGCCCATCGATTAAATCTGTCAGCGAAGTCTCTCGACATTAGCAGTATCGGCAACCAGACGATGTAGATGACGTTGTCGGCCAGTACGGCGAGACCGAACTGTTCTTTTGAGGTGCCCAGCATCTCGGCCGTGGCCGCCATGTTCGCAGTTCCGCCGATCCAACTGCCTGCCAGCGCGCCATAACCTCGCCAGGCGTCATCCGACAAAGCTCCGTGCACCAGAAAATAGGCGACGACACCACCGACCATGACGCCAAGTGTGCCCATCAACATGACGAGCACACCCTTGCCCATTACGCGAACCACGGCGGGCACATTGACCTTGATCAACATCAGCACAATAAAGACAGGCAAGGCGATCGCGCTCAGGCCGGAATAGACCGGTGACTCGCTGGGAATTACGCCGAAATTATTCAGAAAAACCGGCGTCGCGTAGATGAACAGCAATGGCGGTAAGTAATCAAACAGCTTCGCCTTTGTGCGTTGCTGCAACAGGAAAAAAAAGGCTGCAACAAACACAAGCACTGCGAGGACGCCCAGAGGCGAGGTGACAAGAGCGTCAGAGTGTTCCATTGTTGGTGGACTCTCAAGACCGAATCGATCAAAAGAGTATAAAGGAATCGACTAGGCTATTTGCGCCTGTAAGTCTTTGCGCGAATCTGTGTCGGTCAATGCTGCGGAATTTACCGTAAGCCAGACTGCATGCCAGTCCTCAATCTTGCTTGGGCCGAATACAAACTTGGCGATATAGCTGTCGAGACGTGAAACGTGAATGACGTTCTTCGGTGGTGGTGTCGGGAATTCAACTTTGCCGGTAAACACTACGAGATTTGCAACCGGAACGTCGGGCAGGACGTTCTGCAATGCACGCGTACGACCTTCGTTCTGAATCAGCGGGTTGAGAAAGCGCCGCTTAACTGTGCCGTCAACATTGCTCCACTGCGCTTCGTCTTCTTCGCCGAAGACGATGCCGTTGTAGTGCTTGGTCTGAATACACAGAATGCCACCCGCAGTCAGGATCGCATGGTCGATTTTGGTCAATCCACCATATGCGCCCGGCAGTATGAAGTCGTGCAGAACGTCAGGACTGCGTTTGTCGAGCGCGCGCCGAATGCGGACTGTGCCGATCCAGCGGGTGACGATACTCATCAAATGGCTGGCCGTAGAACGAAATACCAGGGTTAGCAACAGAGCGCCTGCAATTGTAAAGATGAACGCGGCCGGCCCAACATTAGTGATCCCGGTCGACAACGTCTGCTCGGCTGCGAGCGCGGGAAGCGCGATTAGCGGCAAGCTGGCTGCGACGAAGCGGATGAACACGATCATGTCCTTAGAATAAAGAATTTTGCCCGCCAAGAATCGTAGCAGATCACGTTTTGCGACATAACCTCACTGTTAACCCGGATAGGCCAGGAAATGGCCGTCTACCTGGCTTACGTGCACGCGAGTTTCGTAAATATCGCTGAGTAAAGCGCTGGTAAGTGTCTCTTCTTTGCTGCCGTCCGCGACAATGGCGCCTTGTTTTAGCAATATCACGCGCTCTACTTCGGGTGGGATCTCGTTCAGGTGGTGGGTAACGATGATGATGTTTTGTCCGGCCTGGGCCATGCGGCTGATCTGACGTAAATAGTCGAAACTGGCCGCTATATCGAGGCCGTTCGTTGGTTCATCGAGAATTAGCGTATCCGGGTTGTGCACCATAGCTCGCGCAAGCAGACAGCGGCGCTGTTCCCCGGTTGACATGGCTTTGAGCTCCGTTTGCAGGAAATCCGCCATGCCAAGGTCGGTCAGAATCTCCTCTGCGGCGACCAGCTGCGCCTGGCTTACGCGGTCGGCGAGCAATCCTTGAATGCCGATGCTCGACTGAAACCCCGAGACGACGACTTCAAGCGCTGTCGTTGTTGGCGTGTAACGGCTATGTAGGTCATGCGATACAACCCCAATCCGTTTGCGCAGCTCCCAGACGTTCCAGCGGTCTCGGCCGAGAATACGTATCCAAGAGTCGTTCTTTACTACCGGATAGAGTTCTCGATTGATGGTCTTGAGCAATGTTGTTTTGCCCGAGCCGTTTGGGCCGAGTATTGCAATGCGCTGGTGTTGCGGAATGGTTAGGCTCAGGTTTTTAAAGACTAGAGTGCTACCACGCCAGAGGGAGGCGTTGTGAATATCAATCAGCGCAGGTTCGGTCACCGATCAGGCTTCAAATCTCTTTTGTAAGGCGCGCCGGGCGCCAGGATTTCTGTGAAACGAATGCAGGTTCCTCATCACCTGCGCCCAGTTCCTCGAGTCTTTCCGCTAACCATTGAAACCACTCAAAGGCTTGCGGGCTGCCCGTTTCTTCACGAAGTGCATAAACCCAATGTTCGAGTTTTCGCCACAGTATGACGGCACTGGCACCCATCAAATTCTTGACGACGATGTACGGAACAATTCGTTGGTGTGTCATTACGCCGATGTTCTCCATCGTTGTACTGATCAGCATTGCGCAATGCTCGGCATCCGGACGGCGGGCCTCAATCTGCTCTGTCGTCAAACCGTCCGGCAATTTTAAAACGGTCTCGTACGCGCGATTGAATTCCGGGTTTCCAAAAAACCTGAAGAGTTCGATCGCAGCCAGCTCGCGCCGCTGCTGCCGAATATTCCGCATCTGCATAACAGCAAATATCAGGCCTCCTACGACCACCAAGGCGCCGAGGATCTCGGCCATATCGGCAAGTCGCGATAAATCATCCATCGAATGTTCTCCAACACATCATAGTAAGTATATGGTACTGAACCTTGCCGATCCGTGTCAGGCAGTTTGCAGTTTCCAGCGGCCGTGACGAAACACGATGATGCTAAGCAATGTGACGAGCGATTCGGACAGAACAATAGCTATAAACACGCCGTTGGGCCCCAGCTTGAACTGCGTTGCAAGCCAATAAGCAAGGGGAATCTGGATCAGCCAGAAACAAATCAGATTAATAATTGTAGGCGTATATGTGTCCCCGGCGCCGTTTAGCGCCTGAGTCAGTATCAATCCGATCGCGTACAGCGGAAAGCCGATGCTGAGAACGCGTAGACAGGTTGTGCCATAACTCAAAACCTCCGGATCGCTCGTAAACCAACCGGTGATTATTGGCGCTGCGGCGAGCATCGCGAACCCAATTACGGTCATAAATACGAAATTGTACTTGACCGCCCGCCACGCAGATTGCTCGGCTCTCTCTGCCTTGTTGGCACCCAGGTTCTGGCCGACCAGGGTTGCAGCGGCATTGCCGAGACCCCAGGCAGGTAGCCAGACGAATTCGAGCATACGCAGCGCGATGGTGTAAGCAGCGATTGCGTTGCTGCCGTATAGCGCGATGATTCGCATGACAATGATCCAACTGGAGGTCGCGATGAGAAACTGGCCCACGCCACCGACAGAGATCAGCAGCATTCGCTTAATCAGACTTGGCACGATGCGCAGATGCCGAAAATCAAATTGCAGTCGGCCGCGGCCACCAAACAGATACCAGAGTTGGTAAGCGACGCCGGCGCCACGGCCAATCGTAGTCGCAACCCCGGCACCGGTTACACCCATTTCCGGAAACGGTCCCAGGCCGAAGATCAGGCAGGGGTCTAGAATGATATTCAGGCCGTTCGCAATCCAGAGCGATCGCAATGCAACCGATGCATCGCCAGCGCCGCGAAACGCAGCATTCAGGATGAAGATGAACAAGATACTAAACGAACCACCGAGTATGACGGAGGTGTATCCGGTGCCTATCTGCACGACGCTGTCGCTGGCGCCGATCATACGCAGCATATCTTCGGCATAAATGACGCCGACCACGCCGATGGCGACTGATAAGGCTCCCCCTAACCAAAGCGCCTGACCCGCCACGCTGGCGGCCTCATCAAAATCATGCGCTCCTATACGGCGTGACACCATTGCGGTAATGCCCATGCCAAGTCCGATGGCAACGGCGTACAGGACTGTTATCAATGCCTCGGTGATGCCGACAGCCGCGATCGCATCTGTGCCCAGGCGTGAAACGAATGCAATGTCGACGACGGCAAATATAGCCTCCATCGACATCTCCAGCATCATCGGAATTGCCAGTAATCCAAGCGCGCGACCGATTGGGCCAACAGTGTAGTCAGTATCATCGTCCCGCAAAGACAATCGTATGAAGTCTGACCAACGCTGCAGCAAAGAAGAAGGATTAGGTGAGAGCCGCGTCATTTATTTGTTTTGGCAATCTTAGAGTTTGACGATGGTAAACTTTGACGGCAATTTTATCGACTTGGAAGTTCAGGATGTGAAACTATGCCGGATGGTCTACTAGCAATTCTCTTGATAATTGCAGGCGTCATACTCTATGCCATTGCCAAAGTAGTTCAAAACGTTCGCAAGAGCGAACAGCAATGGGAGCAGGTGGACAAGAGCAAGCTCAAGGAATGGGACGACGAGGATGACTGAAACTTGCGGCTTCCTTCCATGCCGCTACCGGTGATCGACCCTCGCGCCTGTTTTCGATTAAACTAAGCCGACCTCACACAAGGCCTGGATAGTCAGGCTTGAGCCACCCAGGAAAAATCTATGTTGAATTGCTTTCGCTGGCCCCGTCATCTACTGATTGCTTTGCTTGGAGCAGGGTTGCTTCTTGCAGGCTGCGAGAAAGAGGATACAGCGTCGGCGAATGCCGACCTGCAGGCGGATCGCGAAAACGTAGAAGCGATGGCTCGGGAACACGCACAAGATTCAACAAACCCGAGTGAGGGTGCTGAGATCCAGCCGCAAAAAGCGGTCATCTCGGAGCGGCTGCCATATGGGGAGGTCGGTGAAGAGCTGGTTTACGGTCATTTCGTATTCCCGGCCGATATGGTTGAACCATTGCCGGCCGTGATTGTTATTCACGAATGGTGGGGTCTGAATGATAACGTCAAAGCTATGTCGGATCGGCTCGCGGCCGAAGGTTACATTGTCCTTGCAGTAGATTTGTACGGTGGCGAAATAGCAAGCACTGCGAGCGAAGCGCGCCAAAAGATGATCAAAGTTGTAGAGAACCAGCAAATGGCTGCGGAAAATATTCGTAAAGCGTATGAGTTTGTTGACGCTACCGCCGGGGCTCCAAAGATTGGTTCGCTGGGCTGGTGTTTTGGTGGTGGCTGGTCGCTCAATACTGCCATGCTGTTTCCGAATGATCTCGATGCATCGGTGATTTTCTATGGTCAGGTAACTGCAGACGAAGATCAGCTCCGGCCGCTGAGTACACCGATACTGGGCTTATTTGGCGAAGCGGACGATGGAATTCCAGTGAGTTCCGTAAGAGAGTTCGAGGCGGCGCTTGGGCGTTTGCGTAAAGACTACGAAATTCACATCTATCCAGGCGCCGAACACGCATTCGCCAATCCGACGGGCGATGCATACGACCGAGATGCTGCGGAAGATGCGTGGCAAAAAACGATCGCATTCCTGAGTCGCACACTCAGCAGCACGGAACAGTAATAGCACAATAAATTTGAATCATTTCCAGGCGATAGGGTCTTAAAATGCTGTGGCACATGGAGGCCTTAGCATGAAGTTTTTCGCTGTTGTGTCGATTCTGTTTTTGGCTGGCGTAGCAAACGCCGAATCTTCCCTGGCATTGAAGTTACACGACGGTGTAGTGCTCGACGCAACGTACTACGCGGCTTCGCAACCGGGCCCTGGATTGCTATTCCTGAATATGTGTGACCCGTCGCGAGACCAGAAGGAGTGGGCTGGAGTCGCGCGAACCCTGGCCACAAAGGGCTTTCATATTCTTACCTTCGACTACCGCGGATTCGGCAACAGTGGTGGCCAGCGGCCGACAAATCTGCGCAGCGTAAGCGAGGCTATGCCGTACTGGCGCAAAAACTGGATGTCGGATGTGCAGATTGCGTACGACACACTGGTTGGTCAGGCAGGCGTGCAAACAGAGAGCATGGGCATTGCTGGTGCCAGCTGCGGCGTCTTTCTGGGGCTGGAGTTTTTGCTCGCTAATCGTAATATCAAGTCGCTGGTTTCTTTGGGCGGACCCACCGACAAGTCTCAGCGAGCGCAACTCGCGGAGTTGGACAATGTCCCGATCCTGCTTGTTTCCGGCAACCAAAAAGGCCCTAACGAATCGCAAGGTACACTGGAGTGGTCCGACGATCTTTTTGCGGCATCAACACATCCTGATACGCGCTTTCTAAAGTTCAAGACAGAAACGCATGGAACCTTAATTTTTGAGCATCACCCAGCGACGCAGGAAATGATCGTGGAATGGTTTGAAAAAACCATTGAGCGTTGATCGATTTCGAGAATGTCTACTGAGGTTCTGGTACTTCACACAGCAACGCAACGCTTAGTGCGGCAGATTCGTAGCTGATCGATTCACTACTTTCCCCGGCACAGCGCAGCGAAAGCTGGGCGGTTAACGCATCGTTAATCCGCAGTGACTCCTGGCCGTCGCTGGTATCTTCGCCCAGGCAGAAGTCTTCGACGGCGACAGGACCAAGCTGTTTTTCTGAAACCTGAATACTCTCTTCAATGACGTCTTCGTCCGCTGGGCTTATGGTTATGCGGGTGTCTGCGATGCTGACGGATAGTGACTCTGCGGTCTCCGGTCCAGGGCAAAACGTCCGGGCTCTCAATGTGAAAGTCAGGTTCGGAAGTTTTATCGGGCTTGCTGAAGAACGCGGCGCGATCTTGGCGACAGCCGTATCAAATTCGATTTCAAGACGGTCGTCAGCATGGGCGACGGTCGCTGTTGAGACGATCAGAGTTCCTATCGCTAGAAGGCCAGAGAGATAACGCATGCAACAGAGACTACGGCATAGCAGTGGAAAAACAAACGATCTAATCGTGTAAGCTGGAGCAATGATAGGCAACGCAGTCGACAAGACATACAAGGCCGCACGCCGCGTGGCAGTGGCGGTCGTTGGCAGTACAGTGCTGCTTGTTGGCGTTGCTTTGATCGTGCTGCCCGGCCCGGCGTTTGTTGTCATACCTGTCGGCTTGGCGATACTGAGTATCGAATTCGCCTGGGCGCGACTATGGCTGAGAAAAATTCGGCGCTCAATCAGTGGCCAGTCAGCAAATTCACGGAGCAGCCGTGCCGAAGCACACCGGGATCGAGTCTCGCGATAGAAAAAAGAAAGACGCCGGAGAACTGAAATTTGTGATTCATTCAGCGGGCCGATCCGACACGGAACGGTCTCCGGCGCCCAAGCACTGACAACACCGGGGGAGGGTGTTGTCGGTTCCGGAAACGCTAATCAGGAAATCGGGGGAGAGAGTCCTGAAGTAGCAGCGCATCCGGAGGTTTGTTGCCTGATCGCCGTTATGAACCGGCGATCAACGTTGATGTGTGGTTGGTTGCGAGAAATTCAAGATCAGCCTGGCTGGTAAGCGCAGCATTAGCGGCAAATCCCACCGCAACTAACACTAAAAGCGCACCGACCAATGCAAGTCCGTTCTCTAAATATCGGGTCTTCATGTCCTGTCCTAAAAAAATAGTAATCGTCTGCTATCCCTATTGCATAGACCGTGCCAACTTTTAATATCTTTATTATTCAGAGAGTTACGTGGAAATTCGAGTAACGGTTTTTCGTAATTAACGAAATTTCGTAATACCTTTTCACGATATTCCGTAATATACTGCAGCGATGCTGCAGAATGATGATTACGAATGGCTGTTTCGCAAGGCACCAGCGATGGCAACCTCGATCGGGCCGGATGGTAAGTACTTGGACGTCAATGACGCATTGCTGGACCGGCTGGGTTTTACCCGTGAGCAGATGGTCGGCCGTCGCCCGACCGAATTCGTCACGGCAGAATCCGCTGAGCGAATCGAGCAGGAGTTTCTGCCGGCGCTGCGGCGAACCGGCAAGCTCGAAAACAAGCCCATTGCTTTTATTGCCAATAGCGGTGAAGTGGTCGACTGTCTGACCGGTTCGCTGGTCGAATACGACCCCAAAGGTGAACTCGTTCGCACTGTCGCGATGTACACCGAAATCTCGGACACCGCCAGGGCGAATTTCAAATACCGCAATCTCTATCGTTCTACCCCGGCTATGCTGCACTCGGTCGATGCAGACGGCAACGTTGTGACGGTTACCGATCACTGGCTGCAAAAACTGGGTTATGAACGAGAGGAAGTGATCGGTCGTCCTATCAGCGAGTTCTTTGCGCCGACACATCGTGCAGCGTTGAGTGGTTCCAAACTTCGCGAAAATATCAATCGGGGCGAATTTAATAATGAGGAACGCCAAGTCCTGACCAAAGATGGCGAGGTGCTGGATCTCATCGTATCGGCGATATCGAGTCGCGATTCAGCGGGCAAGGTGGATCGAATGTTGATTGCCTCAAAAGATGTCACACAACGCAATCGCGCCGAGCGGGATCTGCGGATTACGCTGGCCGAGAATGCCCGTCTGCGCGAGGAACTGGAGCAGGAGCGCGATTATCTTCGAGAAGAAGCCAATGTAGCGATGAATTCCGGTCAAATTGTTGGCAGCAGCCCTGCTCTGATGAAGATGTTGAAACGCGTCGGCGCCGTGGCAGAGACACCAGCCAGCGTACTGCTACAAGGAGAGTCGGGCGTTGGAAAGGAGCTAGTGGCCCATGCGATTCATGTCCAGAGCGGTCGTGCAGATGGACCCCTGGTCAAAGTTAACTGCGCTTCAATTCCGAAAGAGCTGTTTGAAAGTGAGTTTTTTGGTCACGTTAAAGGCGCGTTTACAGGCGCGCATCGAGATCGCGTCGGCCGGTTTCAGCTGGCTGATGGAGGCACTATATTTTTGGACGAAGTCAGCGAGATACCCTTGGAGTTGCAAAGTAAGCTGTTGCGCGTTCTGCAAGAAAGCGAGTTTGAACGCGTCGGCGATGACGTCACGCGCTCGGTCGATGTACGTGTGATTGCTGCAACGAACAGAAATCTCGAGAAACAAATCGTTGCTGGCGATTTTCGCGAAGACTTGTTCTATCGGCTTAGCGTGTTTCCGGTTGATGTGCCGGCATTACGCGAACGTGGTGACGATATCATTCGATTGGCACAGCACTTTCTTGAAAAGACCTGCAGTGATTTCGGGCGCGATACGATGCAGCTGACCCGCAGTCAGGCGGACATGTTGTTGCGCTACAACTGGCCCGGCAATGTACGGGAGTTGAAAAACGTCATCGAGCGAGCCGTAATCCTGTCGCCTGGCAAAGCGCTGAGACTTGATTTGTCCATGTCCAGTCCCGGAGCGGATATTCCGGGCGACAGCGGTCCAAACGACAATGGCGATAAGCTGTTGACCGAGACTGAGATGCGTGAGTTTCAAAAGAATAACCTGATCGCTGCGATGAAGCAGGCGGACTGGAAGGTGTCGGGGCCTGGAGGAGCCGCTGAGTTGCTCGGGGTGAAACCGACTACACTGGCTGATCGAATTCGGACTTTTGGAGTAAAGAAACGTGCTTAAAGAGCTCACGCTAGGCTTTGTATTCTTGGCCGCCACTGGGTTCGCACATGCCGCCGAGCCAATATTGCCAGAACCGGTTCGAGCCGCATTAAGTGTCCGTCAGGTACCTGACGACTCCTTAAGCATTCTTGTTCAGGATCTGGACAGCGGCGAAATAATTTTAGGCTGGAACGAAGATGTTGCGCGAAACCCCGGCTCGACAATCAAACTGCTAACCACGCTGGTTGCCGTGGATTTGCTCGGGCCGGCTTACACCTGGAATACCGATGTCTACGTGCTGGGTGAGGTCGAAAACGGTCGACTCACTGGCGATCTCTTGCTCAAGGGCTACGGCGACCCATTCCTGGTTACAGAGCGGGTGTGGCAGCTGCTGCGTCGCATCAGGCAACTCGGTATCCGGGAAATCAACGGCGACCTGCAGATTGACGACAGCTATTTTTATCCGGGCGACCACGATCCAGCGGCGTTTGACCGACAACCATTGCGCGCCTACAACGTTGCGCCGAATGCGCTGCTAATGAATTTCAAAGTCGTGCGGTATTGGTTCGAACCGCAGCATGACAGCGGCAAAGTGCGTGTCTGGCTCGACCCGCCCATGGAAAACCTGGCAGTGGATAACCAGCTTTCTGTCGAGCCCGGTGCGTGTCGAGGCTATCAGCGAGGTATTGCGATCTTCGCTAACGAAACATTCAACAAAATGACATTCATAGGAAAAATGCCGAGCGGTTGCGAACTGTACGCCATGGACAGAACGGCGCTGTCGCACAATGAGTTTGTGTACGGCATGTTTTTATCGCTATGGCAGGAGTCGGGAGGTGAATTTCAGGGTGGCTGGCGAAATGTGAAAGTGCCGCAAGACCTAGAGCCGGAATTCAGTTTCCAATCGTTGCCGCTTGCGGATGTCATTACCCGGATCAACAAGCACAGCAATAATGTAATGGCACGGCAAGTCTTGCTAACGCTATCAGCCGAAGAGCTCGGTGAGCCCGGAACAGAAGCCGGCGGTCGTGAGGTGATTGCCAGTTGGATAGCAGACAGGGGCCTGCCGCTTAATGGCCTGGTGCTGGAAAACGGTGCAGGCCTGTCCCGCGAGGCGAGAATTGATGCGGCTGGAATGGGCGCCCTGCTCGAGTTTGCCTGGCGGCAGCCCTATATGCCGGAATTCGTGTCGTCACTGGCGCTAGCTGGCAAAGACGGTACCCTCAGGCGTCGCTTTGATGATGCCAACCTGCAAGGCAATGCGCACTTGAAGACCGGGTCTCTTGACGATGTGGTTGCCGTCGCGGGCTATTTGCAGGCGCGATCAGGCCGGCGTTATGGGGTGGTGACGATGCAGAACCACAAAGACATCCACCGTGGCCCGGGGCAGGAAGTCCAGGAAGCCATATTGCGCTGGGTCTATGAGCAATAAGACGGTATAAGGCTGTAGTAGACTGGCACGTGGGCAGCTTGGGAGGTTGATCCGTGACGACTAATACGCGTCTGGTTTTGTTCGTGGC
>JBPCXZ010000049.1:0-6664 GCA_051008055.1 Woeseiaceae bacterium | reverse complement strand
TGGCCGCCGAATTACCGGTTGACTGGTTGCAGGCGCGGTGTGATAGCCGGGATCTAAACACAATGCGTTTGTTGCACTATGCGGCAGAGCCCGCGATGGATCCGCAACGTAATGTCGGTATCGCCGCGCATACAGACTTCGAGTGCATTACTCTGTTGTACCAGACCTCCGCAGGACTGGAGTTGCTGAACACGGGTGGCGACTGGCTCGATGCACCGGTTCGCGAGGGCCGAATCGTCGTGTTGCTTGGCGACATGCTCGAGCGCTGGACTAATGGCGTGTTTAGAGCGTCCGGACACCGGGTTCGAAATACACCGGAGCAGCGCTACAGTATCGTGCAGTTTTTTGCGGTCAATGCAGATATTGAGGTCGAACCGCTGGCATCTTTTGTATCGGCGGACTCACCGCCGAAGTACAGAGCAGTCAGGCAGGAGCAACACATCAATGATGAGGTAGGAAGGGCGCAGGAAAACGCCCGGCGTGAAACGCAAGCCTAACTACCGTATTTCTTAAAATGCAGTTCTTTCGCCTGGCCAACCCAGTCGTCCTGTTCCATACGACCCTTAAATTCTTTCAGTTCGGCGTTGACCCGTGCAATGTCAGAGATATCGAAGTTGGCAATTTGGCGAAATGTGAATATGCCGAGTTCGTGCAAGGCCTGTTCAAAGACCTTGCCAATACCGACGATTTCTTGCAGGTCATCACGTTTGGCAGGCTTCTTCGAGTTCTTGGAGCTCTTGGACGCAACAGTGGCTTTTCTTGCATCCTTTAGCGCCTTGCGCTGTTGTTTCTCAATATCGAGGAAGTTCTTCTCAACTTCGTCGAGCTTGATACGCAGAGTCTCGGACTTCTGTTCCGATTGGCCGGCGCGTTTCTTATACCTGGTGGCATCTGACTCATACTGTTTGCGGCTGTCTTCCAGCGAAGTAACGCATTGCGCCAGCTCGCGGTTCTGCACCTTCAGCTCTTCAAGTTCCTCCACATCTCGGCGCAGGACATTGTTTTCCTGTTGAGCTATCGCCGCGTCATGCTTCAGTTGTGCATTTTCTGCTTCTAGCTGGATCGCTTTCTGCTCAAGCTCATCGATATTCTCCAGTCGCCTCTTCGCGGCCGACAGCATCTTGTTGACCGATTCCTTCTCGCTGACAGATGAGCGTAACAAGTTGGCAAATGAATCCTGCTCGGCGCGGGCGTCGTCAAGTTTGGTTTCGACGGCGCGACGCCTTTCGAATGATTTGGTCAGTTCGCTCTTGTAAAATTCGCGGGACTTCAGGAACTCACTTTGGATTTCCTGCGCTTGCTGTTTCACGGCAAGTAACGCTTCTTGAAACGCGTACATCTTGTGCTTGGTTTCTTCGCGCTCGGCGCGCAGGGTGAAAATGTCCTTGTTGAGCTGTCGTTCTCTTTCTTTTGCAGATTCGAGTTCGACCTGTCCGCTGGCAACCGCGTGTTGGTGTTGTGTAACCGTTTTCAGCTGGTTTTCGATAGTAGCGCGTAAAGCGTCTGCTTCGTTAATCAGGCGATCCCGGATGCGAATGACGTTGTCTATATTGTCTTGCGATTCCTCGGTCTGGCTTTGGAGCTGACGGCGGTGCGTGGCTCGAAGCACCAGCCAGGCGACCATTGCGCCAGCTAATGCTGCGCTGGCCAGGTACAAGGCGAGTTGTGGGCTCATAGCATCCATATCCGCTGCAGTATGGCCGAGCGGCGATTTGTGGAACAGGACGGATTCCACAAAAATGAGCTAAATTACAGCTATTTAGGCGTACATACGTAACGCCAGGTGACGTTCTTGCCCTTGCCCTTGGCGCCAGCTACTTCGAGAGCCGCAGCGGCTTGCTGGCAGCTCTCGGCACTGTCGAACTCGGCAGTTACCGCGGTGCCTGCCGCATTGCCGTCAACGATAAACCAGGCGATCAGAATTATTTTCATGGTGCCTCCTAAGATACGGGATGAATTATCCGGAAATGGCAGCTGCGATTTCAGCGGCGACTCTTGCGTTGTTTAAGATCAGTTCGATATTTGCGTCGAGGCTTCTGCCACCGGTTTTCTCGACGATCTTGGTGAGCAGAAATGGCGTAGCGTCCTTGCCGGAAATTCCCTGCATCTCCATTTCAGCGATCGCCTCGACAATGACCGCGTCGATCTCATTGCTGGCAAGCGCGTGTTCTTCCGGGATAGGGACGCCAACCAGCATGCCGCCGGTCAGTTTCATCGCCAGTTTCGCTTCGAAAGCCCTGGCGATCTCGCTGGCGGTATCGAAGCGATAGTCGACGGAACAACCGCTATCGCGCGAGTAAAATGCGGGGAGGGCGCTGGTCTGGTAACCAATAACCGGTACGCCTTTGGTCTCCAGGTATTCGAGCGTTCGCGGAATATCAAGAATGGATTTTACGCCGGCACATACGACGATAACGTCGGTGCGTCCCAGTTCTTCAAGGTCAGCGGAGATGTCCATCGAATCTTCGACTCCGCGGTGTACGCCACCGATACCGCCAGTCGCGAAAACGCGTATACCAGCCATGGACGCGATTATCATTGTTGCTGCGACTGTTGTGGCACCTGTCAGCTTTCGCGCCGCGGCAATCGGCATGTCGCGCCGGCTGCACTTGATAACTTCAGTGTTTGAATCACCGAGGCGCTCTATTTCATCGTTCGTCAGACCTACCTTTAGTTTGCCGTCCAACACAGCAATCGTCGCAGGTACAGCGCCGAACTTGCGGACCACTTCTTCAACGGCCAATGCAGTCTCAACATTCCTGGGGTAGGGCATGCCGTGACTGATAATCGTTGACTCTAGCGCCACCACGGCCTTATCTGAGGACAGTGCGGCAGACACAGCAGGATGAATCTCAAGCACTTTGTTGCTCCATGATTTCTTGTACGTTGGCCAAAGACATAGACGGGTGATTAGTGCCGACATGCTCTAACGTCAATTCGGCGGCGGCGAGCGCGAAACTCACTGATTTCAACAGGTCCCATTCTTCGACATGGGAATAGGCAAGGCCGGCAAGAAATGCGTCTCCCGCTCCGCCCGCGTTCTGGATTTTCCGTTTCTTGTGATGTGGGCCAAGCGCGCCTGCGTGCTGACCATCGCTGTAGTACGTGCCCTTCGCGCCGCGCGTAATAAACACACGTTTAGTGCCTCTTGCGTGCAGTACTTTGGTGAGCTTTTTCAGCTGCGCTTCAGTCTGTGCTTTTCCACCAAGTAGCGCTTCTATTTCTATCGAGCTCGTCTTGAGCGTATGAATGCGGTCGAGATGGTCACGCAGCCGTGGTGCTTTGGCGGTAGAAACGGTGTCTGCGAAGATCGGCACGTTGCCAAATGACTCGAACAGCCAGGCCAGGGTGTCAGCCGTCAGATTGCAGTCAACGACGATCAAGGCGGCGCGTCTGAGCATCGCCGTCTGAGCGCGCAACAGATCTACGGAAAGTTCGTCAATGATACTCATGTCGTTGATCGCAAGTAGCATATCGCCGTCGTCATCAAGCACCGAAATATACGATGAAGTCTGTGCGCCCGGGATGGTGTGCAGATACTGCACGTCAATTCCGGCATCTCTGGACATCCGAGTAAGCATCTGGCCGTGTTGATCTGTCCCGACCGCCGAGACCAGTCGACTCTCAATGCCGAGACGGGCCAGATTTTCGGCAACATTGCGTGCAACGCCGCCAGGTGAAATATGAACCTGGCCCGGATTTGAATCGTGGCTACGCAGCTTATGCGTCGAGCGACCATGAATATCCACATTTGCGCCGCCGACGATAGCCACAAAAGGCGTATCACTCAATACGTAGCCGCGGCCTTTGATGAGGCCCTTCTGGGTCAGATTCATGATGTGGCCAGCGACTGCGGAACGGGTGATGCCCAGACGGCTCGCAATGGCTTGCTGCGGGGTCATGGGGTCTTCCCGGATCAGCGCCAGGACTTGTTGTTCGCGACTTGCCATAACAAACATATGTTAGTCAAACAAACAAAAGTTGGCAAGTATGTCAGACCAAGTCGAGCAGTATCGGTAGTACCAGTCGTTTCACAATACTTAGGAGAACGACGCCCGTCAGGACGACGATCAAGGTCACCAATGTCCATTCGTTTAGCACCAGTCCCAGCGCCAACGAAGCGGCGGGAGGATGCTCTGTACGAGTGACTACCATCAGGAACATGGCGGTTGATATGGCAAGCGCGCCGAAAAGCACCATGACTGCGTGATCCCAGCCGCCGGGAGGATCAATCCAGTTATTCAGGGACGCCATGATGACGCCGGTAAGCATGCCGACAATATAGCCACCAATCATATGGCGGTGCCCGGACAAGAGTGAGCGGGGAATCGCGAAAGCAATGAATGCGCTTGCACCAAGCGATGCAATCAACACCGTCTGGGTAACAATATCGAGTACCAGTAACAATAAGAGGACGACAGCTCCCGCCATGCTGCATTGCAGAGCGTAACGTTTAAGATCGCCACGCCGAATATGTTGATCCAGCTTCATTCTAGTCAGGGTAGCAATGCCCAGGCGGTTGCGACAACGATAGACAGCCCAAATAGCACTCGAACAGGTCGTGCATATCGAGGATGAGCAAATATGCGCTGTATGCTGGAGCCTATCGCCAACCATACCGAGTCGAGAATAACGGCAATCGAAAACATGACCGCGCCGGTCGCGATGTATTGCAGCGTTGCCGAATCAAGCGGCAACAGGAATTGGCTGAACAATACGAAGAATCCTGCATACAGTTTCGGATTCAAAACATTCAGAATCACGCCATCGCGAAGCGTTGCGACTTGCGGCCTGTTGGATTCGGCTTCATTGCCAATCGGCGCGAACGCAATTTTCCATGAAATGTATAAGAGATAAACAGCACCAAGAATCTGTACTCCGAGCCTGGCTTGTGGCCACTGAACAAAAATTGCGGCAACTCCAAGAACGGCCCCTCCCATTGCTGCAATCAGGCCGATCAGAATGCCAATCAGGTAGGGCACGCCGTTCTTAAAGCCTACGGATCCGCCAACCGCCGCTAACGACATAGTCGCCGGGCCCGGAGATCCGAGCAATACAGCGGCGGCGATAACTAATGCGATGAGAGATTCAGTCAAGGTATTGATAAGTATGAGGAAAATAGAGATGCTTTGTACGAAATTAACATAAGATAAGTGGTAGACTGCGGAGCATTATCCAGATTATGCAATCTCGAGCACGCCTATGGGCCGGGAAGCGCAATAATGCGATGCATAACTATTATAAGAAAAGCCCATGCCCGAAACGGATTTCACTTTAGCAGACAAAGCCTTCGGCAAACGCGCTGATTCTGCGCTCGTCCTCACGTACCAGTCGTATCACGATGCAATGCGTTTCTTATCGGGTGCTTTGGCCCAGGAAAATGGTATCGCGTTGTTGCAAGGCCCTGGCGGGTCGGGGAAAAGCACCATCGCTAGAGCTCAACGAGACTGGTCTGCGATGCATTCGGCTGTCGCGTTGCTGGACGGAACCCGCCTGTCGCCGCGCGAACTGCTGAAGGGGATGTTGTCGCAATTCGGCATCGAAAACGTGTCGCAACATGATGATCAGATGTTGCAGCAACTCAATCGATATATGACTCGTCAGGCGCGTGAAAGTCAGGCACCGGTCTTGATCATCGATAATATTGATCGTATGTCGGTTAGCGCACTCAGATTGCTTGACTGGTTGTCGTCGCTCGATGCCAGTTCTGATGTTGCCTTGCGAATCGTTCTTACTGGCAAGCAAAAATTGTCCGAGCTGCTGAAACAGGACAGCATGCGAAGCCTCGCAAGGCGCAGACCCGCAACTTACTCGCTGAATCCCTTGTCTGCGCAGGAGACGATGAGTTATCTGCGAACGCGGTTCATTGCAGCTGGGGGCGAGGGTGCGGACAGAGTTTTCCCGGCGGAAGTCTGCGAAGATTTGCGACAGAAATCCAGAGGCTGGCCAGGCGCACTAAACGAGTGTGCGATCGAGGTCATGGAGCGGATGACCGAGTTGTATTCTGCTCACGCGACGCCGCGAATTACCGTGACCCGCGATGGGGAGACGACGGCGGTGCATGAGTTAACGGAACGTAAGTACGTCATTGGCCGCACAGATCTGGCCGACATTTCCATCGATGATGCCTACGTGAGCAAGACACATGCCATGTTGCAAGTTTATAGCAACGCCATCGTGTTGCTTGATCTCAATAGCACCAATGGCACCACCGTGAATTCTCAAGTCGCTATGAAACGGGTCCTGCGCAACAACGACATCATTTCTCTCGGTCGGTATCGGCTGAAGCTGGAAAATGCGCCGGCAATGGATGCGGAGATGGACCAGCGGATCAAGATGACAGATACCGTGACCCTGGAAAGCCTGGAAGACCTGCGACGAGCGCGCGCCAAACGGCAAGTCAGCGCACTAAAAAACCGCTAGACTCGCGCTCCTATGTGTATTCAATATCGATTGAGCTTCGCGCTCACTTTGTTGCTGTTGCCTGTGGCAAACCTGTATGCAGCTGATGAGTCGGCTGCAAGTGAGGGTGCTGAGGTCGCAGAAACCGCCGAGGCTGCTGAAGAAGAAGGCGGCTTTTGGGCGCAGTTCAAAGATCCTGAAGACGGTAAGTTCGACATGAGCGCTTACCTGTTGGAAAAATTCGCCGGATTTATGCCAGTTC
>JBPCXZ010000048.1:0-4913 GCA_051008055.1 Woeseiaceae bacterium | reverse complement strand
CGCGTTCAGATCAGGTGGCGGCCGCCGTCCATATGAATGATGCGGCCCGTCACGTAATTGCTATCGAGGAGGTAGTCTACCTGGTGCTGCATCTCATCCAGCCCGCCCTCACGCTGCATCAGGCTTTTTCGCAGGGTTTTCTCGCGGTACTCAGCGTCGTCGTCCTCGTTAAACAGCACGAGCGCCGGCGCGACGGTGTTGACTTTGATATCGGGCGCCAGCAGCGCTGCGAATGACAGCGTCAGGTTGTCCTGCGCAGCCTTGCTTGCTGCGTACGCAACGTGCTTCTTGCTACCGCGCCCGGACACGTAGTCGCCGATATGCACAATGTCGGCTGGTGCGCCCGCTTTGAGTAGGTCTGCGAGGCCGAGGTTGATGCGGTACGGGGCAGAAACGTGTACGGCCATCATGCGCCGCAGGATGTCCTCCGGCGGGTAGTCCGCCTTGTCAGGCAGCCAGTCTGAGGCATTGTGAATTATGGCCCGCAATCCGCTGTACTTGGCGGCGATATCGTCAATAAGCGCCTGTACCTGCGCGTCCTCGTTGAAATCACAGCGGTGCAGTTCAACGCCGAGCTGTTTGAGCTCGTCGATGGTATCTCGATCCGAGCGGTACGTACCAATCACCGACTGGCCACGGCCAACGAAGGTCCGTGCCAGGTGCAAGCCGACGCGCTGCCCCACGCCGGTGATCAGGATAGGGTTCACGGGTTCAGGAATTCTGCACGCGTGTGAATATTCCTTTCGAAACAACCGCCCAGCGCCGTCGTGCTGGTCTGCGAACTTGAATCCATTACGCCGCGGGACTTGACGCAGTAGTGGGTCGCATCAATGCTGACCGCAACGTCGTCCGTGCCCAGCAGCGCCTGCAGGGCGACGAGAATCTGGCGCGTAAGCCGCTCCTGCACCTGCGGACGTCGCGCGAAAAAACGCACGAGGCGGTTAATCTTGGACAACCCAACAATCTTGTCCTTCGGGATGTAGGCCACCTTGGCGGTGCCGTCGATGGTTACAAAGTGATGCTCGCAGGTGCTGATCATCTCAATGTCCCGAACCTTAACCATCTCGTTCGCACCCATCTTGTTGTCGATGAGTGAGAGTTTCGGAAATTCGCTGTAATCCAGGCCCGAGAAAATTTCCCGCACATACATCTTGGCGATACGGTGGGGTGTCTCTGCCAGTGAATCGTCGCTGAGATCGAGCCCAAGCGTTTCAACGACCTCGCGCATCAGCGCTTCGATACGGCGGTACTTCTGCTCGGCAGACAGTCCATTATCGATCATTGGCGTTTCCAGCCCGTGTTCCACTAGCGTATCGCGCACGAGGCGCGCCTCGTCACTAATCAGGGCTTCGTGTTCCGCCGCAGCGGCATCCGCAATCGCAGACAGTCGAATAGCTTCAGGGCTCATGATGCTTTCTCCAATAGGCGCGGCAAGGCAGCGTGCTGCGCGTGATGTTCGAGGGTGAGTGATACCGAATCGGCAAAGCGCAGTGCATGCGGCTTTTCAATGGTGACGGTGGCCCGCTGGACACTCTTATCGCTGCTGCAGATTTCCAGTACGTCGCCGACAAGCTTCTCCAGCAGCAGGAACTGTCCGTTTTCTACAAGTTCGATAATCGCCTTGGTGATCGTTTTGTAGTTCAGCGCATCGTCCACGCGATCCTCGAACACACCGTCTGCCAGGGTGTAAGCGATCTCAGCGTTGATAACGATGTCCTGCTTTTTCACGCGCTCTTCGGGGTTGAAACCGATCAGCGTGCGCAGACGCAGGTTGTGAATACGAATCGTGGCCATCTGTCGGTTCATGCGCTGTGCTCCCTTGTTATGCGACTTACAGATTGTTGCCGAAAACGTCGAAGAGCGGTGTAACAGTTTGTAACGGTGATATTGGACGCCCTCCGCGACTTGAGCGACGCGCAGAGGTCAGACTATGGTGTGTAACGGATCCTTAAACCGCCGAGAACAACAGTTGATTCATCGGGGTTGAGTGCAGGGTTGCGCAGAATCTGAAGGTTCGGCGAGATCGCAAGAGCCGGCGTTATCTGCCAACGTGCGTACGTTTCGAGCGTCGTCTGATTGTCCAGGCCCTCAATCGCCGGGTCCTGGTATGAGATCGCCGCGCCGATCTGGCTACGACTGGATCCAAAAGTAATCGTGAGGCCGGCGGAAACCTGCGTCTTCATGACCGCGGCCTCGCCGCTCGAAACACCTACCCTAACGAACGGCATCCATCGCTCATTTAGCGTCCAGTTTGCGGAAAGCGCTACTCCACTGCCCGAGCCAGTCCCGTTATCCTGAGAGTCTGCATGCCAAACGGTGAGAATCGCTGTCTGATTGAAACGTTGAGCACGTGATGGCGACCACCCGACGTAGGCTTGTTTGTAGAGCTCCAGGCCACCTGCGAAACAATCCAAATTTGTTTGCGATCCATTCAGATCATGTGCGGTAACGCCGACAATCCACTGGTCGTTGAATGTTCGACCTGCGCCGGCACCGCAGCCCAAATCCGGCAATGGCAGTGAAAGGTTGGCAAGGGTTGCACCATTCTGAAATGACGTCCACTGGCTGCCAACGCCCAGCACATCGACGAAATCAAGCGGATCAACTCTGCCCGCGAAAAAGCCACTGCGCCCGTCGCCAAAAAACTGTTGCCAGTACACAGGCGCAACGAACTCACGAACATCGGTAAAACCAATGGCACTTGCACCCAGATATCCCACATTCGACGCCAAGCCGGCGGGCGCGATTTCGCTATAGGCATGTCGGTGCTCTACCTTGGCAACGATGCTTCCCCTGTTCCGGGTACCACGACCGACCAATGTCCAGGTACCGTAGATCCTGAGGGCACCCGACGATGCAGAACTGTCGCCATCAATTACATCACTAGCGCCCTGAAACATCGATGCGTAATCGACAGCAAGATTGAGACCGTGGTCGGTTTCGAGGCGTTCGAAGAACGCCGCACTCTCGTCGTCCTGTTCTTCAAGTTGTGCAGGAATCGAATTCGGGCCGCCGAGGAATGAAGTTCGGTCATTGCCATCCGCCTCGTCGGCCGCTGACGAAATCGGCAACACACTTGCGAGAGCAACCACTGCCGCCCACGTTGATGACCTCGCTATGTGCAATACCGTAGTTCCTGCGCTAATCTGAGATTTAGATTAAAGACAGTCTAAACGAGTTTGCTAATGCCTAAAATCACGCGTCGTTCTTTTCTCCAACGGTCTGTTGCTGCCGCAGTACTGACGTCGTCGCTTAGCAGCTGCGGAAGGTCTCCGGAATCATCAGCAGAGCCAGTTTCGTCCGCCTTTGACGAGTTTCTGGATTTCGACACATTGGAACTCGCGAATCTCGTTCGAACCAGGCAGGTTTCCCAGCTTGAGCTCGTCGAAACTGTTATCCGTCGTATCGAAGCGATAAACCCAACGATCAATTTCATGACTAACAGGTTCTACGAGCGCGCTCGCGAGCGTGCGGGTCAAATTCCGAGCGATGCTCCCTTCGCCGGGGTGCCGCTCTTACTTAAGGATATGGCCGATCTGGGTGGTATGCCACGCACCGACGGGTCCAATTTCCCCCCGGGAAACATTCCGCAACACAGTGCAATGTACGTCGACGGGCTAGAACGCGCTGGTTTTAATTTCCTCGGAATGACCAATGTTTCCGAGCATGCGGGTGTCGGTGGCACTGACAATATCCGCTTTGGCGCAACCAGAAATCCGTGGAATCTCGACTACTATCCGTTCATGTCCAGCGGCGGCACAGCCGCCTCGGTCGCGGCTGGTGTCTTATCCATGGCGCACGGGACTGACGGTGCCGGATCGAACAGGCTGCCTTCATCGGTGACCGGATTGCTCGGCATGAAGCCTACACGCTATCGAATGTTGGCAGACTCACACGATGGATCTCACGACATCGCTAAGACAAATCAAATGATTTCGCGCACGGTGAAGGAGAATGCGGTTGCGTTTCTTCATACGCAAGATCCTGGTAACGGGCTCTTTCCTGAGGAACCCCTTTTTGAATCGGCATCGACCAGGCGACTTAAGATCGGAGTCGCGTTCGAAAATCCGGGGCTGGTTCCGGTCAGCGAGGAAATTCGGAGCGCGACCGAAAATTCAGTGCAACTGATGGAAGATCTCGGGCACGACATCGTCGAAGTTGACTACCCGATAACTGCAGAAGAAATCCTTGTCAATTACACGAATTTTTTCGCGGGTAAAACAGGTGGCCTCAAAACTGCTATCGAATCAGCAACAGGCAAGGCGGTCACTGAAGCTGGCGTGCTATCGCCATTTGTAGCTGGCAGCCTGCAAGCGAACGCGAGTGTGACTGCAGACGAGATAGCGGCCGCGCTTGCCTTCCTCGAAGCTATCGAGCCGGTGTTCGATACCTATTTCGAGGATTACGACATTCTGCTCACGCCAGTATCACCCACTGCCGGATTGCGTATTGATGAGATCGGCGCAGACACGCCGTACGACGAAGAATCCTTGCAAACGCTGATTGGATCATTGAAGTTCACCGGAGCGATCAATTTCGCTGGCTGCCCGGCGATGTCGGTGCCATTGAACTGGGACTCCAAAGCGGGACTGCCCATAGGAACGCATTGCGTCGCAGCACAAGGGGCCGATCGGACACTCTACGAGTTAGCGTACGAACTCGAAGAAGCGCGGCCGTGGCGGAACAAGTGGGCGCCCCATTCACTGAAATCTATGGCCAAGTAGAAAAGCTCTCGATCAAGAGGGCCTTTTGTCGTTTGGCGCGCCCGGAAGGATTAGCTTCGTTTCGTCGCCGCTTCGCGGCTCGAGGCGAACCTCCGACCAAGCAAGTAGAAGCCACGCGGCTAAGCGTGCAAACAGTGCCAAGAAGCACTTGGTTCGTAGAAGTAAGAGTAGGTAATCACTTTAATAAAA
>JBPCXZ010000047.1:0-3018 GCA_051008055.1 Woeseiaceae bacterium | reverse complement strand
CTTACCTATGCCGTTGTTTCGACTATGGCGCCAACATCACGATTCACTCGGTGACCAAGTGGATGGGTGGTCACGGTGCAGCAATCGGTGGCGTCGTTGTGGACGGCGGCAACTTCGACTGGGGCGCAACAGATAAATACCCGACGATCACGGAACCGTACGCACCGTTCTCCGGCATTAACTTGTGGGAAGAATTTGGTCCCAGCGCTTTTGCTACCCGCATTCGCGCAGAGGCCATGCGCGATATCGGCCCAATGATGGCGCCGATGAACGCATTCTTGCTACTGCAAGGCATCGAAACGCTTTCGCTGCGCATGGACAAGCACTTGTCGAACACGGCGGCCATGTTGGAGTACCTGCAGAATCACGAACAGGTGACCTGGGTCAGCCACCCTACTCTGTCGGATCACTCGAGCCACGAACTCGCCAAAAAATACCTCCCGAAAGGTGCAGGATCGATTGTCAGTTTTGGCGTCAAAGGCGGGCGGGATGCGGGCAAAGCATTTATCGAAAACACCGAGCTCTGCTCGCACCTTGCAAATGTTGGCGACGCGAAAACGCTGGTTATCCACCCGGCAACGACGACGCACTCGCGCATCGACGCCGAAGCGCTCGTTGCGGCTGGCATCACGGATGACATGATTCGCTTATCGGTAGGCCTCGAAAACGTCAAAGACATCCAGGCGGACTTCGAACTCGGCTTTCGCGCCGCGAAACGCATCGCGAAGGATTAAGCCATGTACTTTGAGGTTAACGGCAAGCAAGTCTTTGCGACCACCGGCGGCAAGCCCTTCGATAACACGAAGAAAACGGTTATTTTCCTGGCGGGCAGCGCACTCGACCATACCTTTTGGGGACTGCATTCGCGCTTTTTCGCGTTTCGCAATTACTCAGTGCTGTGCCTCGACACGCCCGGCCATTCGCACTCTGAAGGCCCCGCGCTTGAGTCCATTGAGGAACTCGGTGACTGGGTCAACGATGTTGTGGAAACGCTCGACATTGCGGATCTCTCAATCGTCGCACACTCACAGGGCTGCCTGACGGCGCTGGAGTTCGTATCCCGCCACCCGGATCGGGTGCGTTCGGTGTCACTCATTTGTAGTGGCCTGGCGACTCCGGTGAACGACTACTTGCTCAACGCCGCGGTCGAAAACCCAAAAGCAGCCGTCGATATGATGATTTCCTGGGGCTTCGGTGGCGCCGGGCACCTTCACCAAGGCCCCATTCCTGGCAATTCGATGGCGGGCGGTGGTTACAAAATTATGTGGCGCAATTCGCCTAATGAACTTGCAGTCGATCTCAATGCCTGTAATAACTATAAGAACGGAAAAGCAGCTGCTGCCGCAATCTCCTGCCCTACGCAGGTATTGATCGCCGGTAAAGATCGCATGGCCCCGGCCAAGGCGACCGCAGCATTGGTTGACCATCTGAACGACCCCGAGGTCGAACGGATTGCGGACAGCGGCCATATGTTGCCGCTGGAGGCGCCGAATCGGTGTCGAACATTGCTCCGCGACTTTATTTTTAGCAACAACCCAAGCCAGTAGGCACACATATGTACGAAATCAACAAAGCTGCCGTCGTTGGCGCCGGCACCATGGGCCTCGGTATCGCTGGTCAACTGGCGAACGCCGGTATCGACGTTGTCTTGCTGGACATTGCGGCAGATGGCGATAATCGCAACGCGATCGGTGAGCGCGCGCTTGAGCGACTTCTTGATGAGAATCAGCCCGGATTGCTGCATGACGACTTTATCGGTCGCATCACGATTGGCAATATCGAAGACGATATGGATCTGTTGGCCGACGTCGACTGGATCGCCGAAGCGATCGTCGAAAGACTCGACTTAAAGAAAGCGCTCTACAAGAAAATCGATGCGGTGCGCAAAGAAGGTTCGATCGTATCGTCGAATACATCGACGATTCCCATCTCACTGCTTGTCGAAGACATGCCGGAGTCTTTCCGCAAGGAATTCGCGATTACGCATTACTTTAATCCGGTGCGTTTCATGCGACTTCTGGAGATCGTTCGCGGCGAAGATACGCTTGCACAAGTCATTGAGAGCCTTGAGAAGTTTAATGACCTGCGAATGGGTAAGGGCATCGTCGTTTGCAACGACACTCCAGGATTCCTGGGCAACCGTGTCGGCGTATTCGCCATCCAGACCGCACTACACACCGCATTTCGTATGGGACTAAAGCCCGAAGAAGCGGACGCCATCTTCGGCCGGCCAATGGGTATTCCGAAGACGGGCGTGTTTGGTCTCTACGACCTTATCGGCATCGATTTGATGAGCGATGTCGCCAAGAGTCTCGAATCGATCCTTCCCGAGAGCGACGCTTTTCACGATGTCGCAGCCGAAATTCCTGTCATGAAGCGCATGATCGACGAGGGATATATCGGCAACAAGGTGAAGCAAGGCGGCTTCTACCAGCCGGCTGATGCCGCGAACGATGTCAGCCGCAAGACGCTCGACTTTGACAGCTTCACCTACCGTGAACATGATGGCTCGCGACCACAAGTCTCTATCGACGCGGAACTCGCTGGCGATTTTACACTGCTCCTGGAGCAGGACGACAAGTACGGCGATTATGCCTGGAAGATCCTGTCGGACACACTTTGCTATGCCGCCGAGTTAGTGCCAGACGTCAATGAGTCACTGGTCGCCGTCGATGACGCGATGAAGCTTGGCTACAACTGGATACAGGGACCGCACCAAATGATCGATGCGATCGGCGTCGACAAGTTTATCGCGCGCCTTGAGAAAGACGGTCGTGAGGTTCCGGCCTTTGTCCGCACCGCCGCAGGCAAGTCGTTCTACCGTGTGCAGGCGGGCAAGCTGCAATATCTACTGGCTAATGGCAGCTACCAGGACCTTGAGCGTGCCGACGGCGTCATCCGCTTCACCGAGAAACGCCGCACACTCAAAGCGATCGAAGAAAATGAAGCCGCCAGCTATTTCGACATCGGTGACGAAGTGGGCCTGATCGAGTTTCACAGCAAGGCCAATGCACTTGG
>JBPCXZ010000046.1:0-5623 GCA_051008055.1 Woeseiaceae bacterium | reverse complement strand
AGCAATGCCACGTAGTGTGAGAAAAGGCCCGTTCGTCGATACGCATTTGGCGAAAAAGGTATCTGAAGCAGCTGCCAAGAATGATCGTCGTCCGATCAAGACCTGGTCGCGTCGCTCAATGATTCTGCCGGATATGGTTGGTCTGACGATTGCCATTCACAACGGTCGTCAGCACGTACCGGTTTTGGTTTCTGAAAACATGGTTGGCCACAAACTCGGTGAGTTTGCGGGCACGAGAACGTTTCGCGGTCACTCCGGTGATCGCAAGACGAAGTAGGCTGAAGGAGTAACGGCCCATGCAAGTTGCAGCAACACTTCGCTATGCACGCATTTCACCGCAGAAATGCCGGTTGATGGCAGATGCCATCCGCGGCAAATCTGTGGATGACGCATTGCGGACATTGACCTTCACACCGAAGAAGAGTGCACGCATCGTCAAGAAGCTGCTCGAGTCGGCAATTGCCAACGCAGAGCACAACAACGGTGCAGATATCGACGAGCTGAAGGTATCAAGTATTGAAGTAAACGAAGCGCCGACATTTCGCCGCTTCCGTGCCCGCGCCAAAGGCCGCGGTGCGCGCATCATCAAGCGAAACAGCCACATCACGATTCGTGTGGCGGACGAGAAATAGTATGGGTCAGAAAGTACATCCAAACGGCATACGCTTAGGAATAGTCAAAGACTGGAATTCGAAGTGGTACGCGGACAGCAAAGATTTTCCTGTCCACATCAAGTCGGACTTTGAGATTCGCGAGCACATCAAGAGCAAGCTCAAAGATGCGTCTGTCAGCAAGATTGCAATCGAACGTCCTTCCAAGAAGGCCAACATTACGATTCACACGGCACGTCCGGGCATCGTTATCGGCAAGAAAGGTGAGGATATCGAGAAGCTGCGCGCAGAACTGGCGAAGCTGATCGGCATGAACATTGCTGATGTTCGAATCAACATCAGTGAAGTGCGCAAGCCGGAGCTGGATGCGCAGCTGGTTGCTGAAGGTATTGCACAGCAGCTGGAACGTCGTGTCATGTTCCGCCGCGCGATGAAGCGTGCAGTAACAAACACGATGCGCGTTGGTGCGGAAGGCATCAAGGTTAAGGTTGGTGGTCGCTTGAACGGTGCTGAAATTGCACGTTCAGAGTGGTATCGCGAAGGTCGCGTTCCGCTGCACACACTGCGTGCAGATATTGATTACGGTTTCGCTGAAGCCAATACGACTTATGGCGTGATCGGTGTGAAGGTTTGGATTTTCAAAGGTGAGGTCTTCGACAAGCCCGAGCCAGTTGCGGCAGAAGTAGCCGAGGCATAAGAGATGTTACAGCCAAAGAGAACAAAATTTCGCAAGCAGCATAAGGGACGTAATCGTGGTCTCGCATTGCGTGGAAGCACGGTCGCATTCGGCACTTATGGGCTGAAGGCAACCGGCCGTGGTCGTATGACAGCGCGCCAGATCGAGGCAGCTCGTCGTGCAATGACGCGTCACGTAAAGCGTGGCGGCAAGATCTGGATTCGCGTATTTCCGGACAAGCCGATTACCAAGAAGCCGCTTGAAGTACGTCAGGGTAAGGGCAAGGGCAACGTTGAGTACTGGGTATGCCAGATTCAGCCAGGTCGTGTCCTGTATGAAATGGAAGGTGTTACGGAAGAGATCGCGCGTGAGGCATTTCGACTTGCCGCTGCCAAGATTCCTTTCCCGACCACTTTCGTAACTCGGCAGGTGATGTGATGCAGGCGCAGGAACTTCGTACAAAGTCAGTTGAAGAGCTGAATGAGGAATTGGTCGCGCTGCGACGTGAGCAATTCAATCTGCGTATGCAGCAGGCAACGGGTGAGTTGGCGCAACACAACCAGCACAGCCGGGTGAGGAAAGATATCGCACGCGTAAAAACAGTTCTTAATGAACTTAAGCGCGCAGCAGGTAAAGAAGAATGAGTGAAGAAACCAAAGTACAGCGCACGATTGTTGGCCGTGTCGTCAGTGACAAGATGGACAAGACTGTCTCTGTTGCTATCGAACGCCTGATTAAGCACCCGGTGTACGGCAAATTTATTCGCCGTACGACGAAAGTGCTTGCTCACGACGCGAATAATGAGTGCAAGCCAGGTGATCGCGTGTCGATTTCCGAGTGCAAGCCGATTTCGAAAAACAAATCGTGGGCTGTTGTAGAAGTGGTCGAGCGCGCAGCCGGCCGGTAATGGAAGCAGGGAATTAGTCATGATTCAGATGCAGACAGTTCTTGACGCGGCCGATAACTCCGGTGCTCGCCGTGTTCAGTGCATCAAAGTTCTTGGTGGGTCGAAGCGTCGCTATGCAGGCGTAGGTGATGTCATCAAGGTGAGCGTTAAAGATGCAATTCCGCGCGGCAAGGTCAAGAAAGGCGAGGTTTACAACGCCGTTGTTGTCCGTACCCGTAAAGGTGTACGCCGCAAGGACGGTTCACAGATCCGTTTTGACGGTAACGCGGCGGTTTTGCTGAATTCGCGTCTTGAGCCAATTGGCACACGTATTTTTGGCCCGGTAACACGCGAACTGCGAACGAATCGTTTTATGAAGATTATTTCGCTGGCGCCTGAGGTGCTTTAAGAATGAACAAGATTAGAAAAGGCGATGAAGTCATCGTAAGAACAGGTAAAGACAAGGGCCGTCGTGGCACCGTCTTGCAGGTTTTTGATGACGGACGGTTGCTGATCGAGGGAATTAACCTCGCGAAGAAGCACGTCAAGCCGAACCCAAATGCTGGCGAGCAGGGTGGCATTCAAGACAAGGCTATGCCTATCGATGTGTCAAACGTGCTCGTGTTTAACCCGAAGTCGAAGAAAGGCGAGCGGGTAGGTTTTCGCGTCGAAGAAGATGGCAGCAAAGTGCGCGTCTTCAATAATGGCGACGTGGTGGATATTTAAGATGGCTAGATTACAAGAGAAATACCGAAGTGAGCTGGCGGGTCAGATTCAGGAAAAACTGGGTCTGAAGAATCCGATGGAAGTCCCGCGCATCACCAAGATCACCCTGAACATGGGTGTAGGCGAAGCTGTTGCCGACAAAAAGGTAATGGAAAGCGCACGTGGTGATATGGAAAAGATTTCCGGTCAGCGCCCGGTAACGACCCTGGCACGTAAGTCAGTGGCGGGCTTCAAGATTCGTGACGGCATGCCGATTGGTTGCAAGGTAACCCTGCGCCGCGAACGCATGTATGAATTCCTGGATCGACTCGTAAACATCTCGATTCCTCGTATTCGTGACTTTCGTGGTCTGAATCCGAAGTCGTTTGATCGCTCTGGCAACTACAGCATGGGCGTAACCGAGCAGATCATTTTCCCGGAAATTAACTACGACGAAATCGACACCATTCGTGGCATGGACATCACCATCACCACGACTGCGCGTAATGCGGAAGAAGGCAAGGCTTTGTTGGAAGCATTTAATTTCCCGTTCAAACAACCAAAGACAGACTAAAGATATGGCGAAGAAATCAATGATCATGCGTGAACGCAAACGCGCCAAGCTGGTAGCCCAGCAAGCGCAGAAGCGTGCAACGTTGAAGGCGACCATTCGTAGCATTCACAGCAGCGATGAAGAGCGCGCTGTGGCACAGGCAAAGCTCAATGCATTGCCTCGCGACGGCAGCCCGACCCGGCAGCGCAATCGTTGTTCAATTACAGGACGCCCACACGGCGTTTATCGCAAGTTCGGCCTGGGCCGTAACAAGCTTCGTGAAGCTGCCATGAATGGCGAGATTCCCGGGCTGACCAAGGCCAGCTGGTAGGCGGAGACAGAAATGAGTATGACCGACCCAATCGCGGATATGTTGACGCGTATTCGTAACGGCCAGAAAGCTCGCAAGGTGAGCGTTTCTATGCCGGCATCGACCGCCAAAGAGGCAGTCGCAGCAGTATTGAAAGATGAAGGTTACATCACCGGATTCTCGAGTGACGGTGAGGGCGCGACCAAGCAGCTTTCAGTTGAACTCAAGTATTTCGAGGGCGTACCGGTAATCGAGCGCATCGAACGGGCCTCGCGTCCGGGACTGCGGATTTATCGTGGCAAAGACGATCTGCCGAAAGTTCTCGGCGGACTCGGTGTCGCAATCGTATCAACGTCGGCTGGCGTAATGAGTGATCGCCAGGCGAGAGCGAAAGGAATTGGTGGTGAGGTTTTGTGCGTCGTTTCCTGATGCACTGATCCATCCCTGACAGAGACAAGATAATGTCCAGAATTGCAAAACAACCAGTGCAACTGCCAAGCGGTGTTGAATTTCAGCTCAGCGGCAGTGCGGTAACGATCAAAGGCGGCAAAGGTGCGTTGTCCATGGATCTGAACTCAGAAGTTCAGATTGACCAGGACGAAGGCGTATTGAATGTGTCACCTCGGTCCGGCTCTAAATTTGCCACTGCAGTTGCGGGCACGACTCGCGCATTGTTGGCGAACATGGTGACGGGCGTCACAGACGGTTTCGAGCGCAAGCTGGAACTCGTCGGCGTTGGTTATCGCGCGCAGGCACAGGGCAGTAATTTAAACCTGACCCTGGGCTTCTCGCACCCGGTTGTTTACGCGGTGCCGGAAGGCATCAGCGTTGAAACGCCGAGTCAGACAGAGGTCGTGGTTCGCGGTACGGATAAACAGAAAGTTGGACAGGTTGCTGCAGAGATTCGCCGCTACCGTCCGCCAGAGCCTTACAAAGGTAAGGGTGTTCGCTACGCAGATGAACGCGTAATGCTTAAAGAAGCGAAGAAGAAATAGTTTAGCGAGAAAGATATGAAGCTCGACAAGAAACAAAACAGATTGCGACGTGCCAGAAAGGTTCGCGCAAAAATTTCGGAACTCGAAGTGAATCGTCTCAGCATTCACCGGACCCCGCGTCATATTTATGCGCAGGTAATCGGTCCGGACGGCGGTACGGTTCTCGTTTCAGCGTCTACGCTGGAGGCTGAGGTTCGAAAGGGTGTCAAGAGCGGCGGTAACGTAGAAGCGGCCGTCATCGTTGGCGCAAGGATTGCCGAAAAGGCCAAAGCAGCTGGAATTGATTCAGTCGCATTTGATCGTTCGGGTTTTCGCTATCACGGTCGCGTAAAGGCTTTGGCCGACGCAGCCCGTGAAGCTGGATTGAAGTTCTAAGGACCAATAATGGCAAGAAATGATCAATCACAGGCGAACGACGACCTAATCGAGAAACTCGTAACGGTCAATCGTGTTGCAAAAGTTGTGAAAGGTGGCCGTCAGTTCGGTTTTACAGCCCTGACAGTCGTAGGTGATGGCCAGGGACAGGTTGGCTTTGGCTATGGAAAGGCACGTGAAGTACCTATCGCGATTCAGAAAGCGATGCAGGGTGCTCGCAAGAACATGATCGACGTGAACCTGAACAACGACACGTTGCAGTATGCAAAGAAGGGCCGCCATGGTGCGACGCTTGTTTACATGCAGCCGGCTTCTGAAGGTACTGGCGTAATTGCTGGTGGTGCGATGCGCGCGGTTTTCGAAGCAGCGGGCGTTCGTAACGTATTGGCCAAGAGCTACGGTTCACGCAACCCAATTAACGTTGTTCGCGCAACGATCAAAGCGTTGTCGGAGATTCATTCTCCACAGGCAATCGCGGCGAAGCGCGGCAAGAAAGTGAAAGAAATCCTGGC
>JBPCXZ010000045.1:0-5674 GCA_051008055.1 Woeseiaceae bacterium | reverse complement strand
AGTGATCAAACGTAATAGCGCAGAAATTCCTCAGGTAACGCAGTGGTGTCGTCTGGTTTTTCCGCATCAACCGGCAGCACCCGTGAATTGTGGGTATTCCAGAACAGCAGGTTCTGTCCGTCCAGGTCGGAATTAGACACATCGCTTAGCAAGGCTGCCATCGCCTTGCCGGAATAGGTAGTGTCCAGCGACAGGCCAAGATCTTTTTTCCCGATTTCAATCGCGGCATCAGTTTCCGCGTTCGTGTGAGCATAGCCGCCCGCGAAAAAATCATCCCTGAATACGAGCCTGCAGTTAGCGGCAATGACGTCGGGAACCGAAGCGTCCAAGCGTCGCATCATGAGCACCGTTTTTGCGATAAGACGTTGCATGGCTTCTGGATTGGCAACAAATTCGTGCGTGACGCGCACCGCATGAACTTCGGTTTCGACATCGGCCAGGGCAAAGCCAAGTGCCAGTCCGGCAGCCGTACCCATCGTTCCATTGGCGACGTACACCCGATCCGGCATCGCGGTTTTCGACTCAGCCAGTTGCGCGCATAGTTCAAAAGCTGCGTTGACGAAGGCAACGGCGCCCAACCAGTTGGAGCCGCCCATCGGGATCACCCAGGTACCTCGATTTTGAAAGTACTTGCGCATGGCGCGCACCCGACTGCTGCGCGAGCCACCGTAACGAACGATCTCCGTCTGATTTCGAAGATGCATGTTCAGCGCAAGAGGAGCCTTGGGCGTCTTGCTTTGGTGAGATAGCAGGCAAGTACACTCAAGCTCCAGCGCATTAGCAAACAGCGCTGTTGCCAGTGCATGATTTGACGCGACGGTGCCGAATGTTGCCACTCGTCGTGCCTCTCGATCCTGTGCGCGACGCAGCAGATATTCGAGCTTGCGAATCTTGTTGCCGCCGTAAAGCTTGCTGGTCAGATCGTCGCGTTTTACCAGGACTGATGAGACAGCAGCGTCGCCGGGTAAGGCATATTGCTCCAACGGTGTTGGTAAATCGGCAATAGAACTCTTCGGCAGCTGCGCTGCAAGACGCGGATAGCGCATGCCGAGTGTGTCAGTCATGCTATGAATAGTAGCTAATCCAATGGCATATGGCGCGGGCACTGATTAGAATGAAAATACGGTTGTCTGACTGTTGCGGAGAAAAACTTGTCAGATGCAGCTGATCGTGGAATCACGGTCACCGAAATGGCAGCGATGGATCAACCCATCGATGTATTGCGTGAGACCACGGCCGCTTTTGTCGGTCGTGCACTGCGTGGCCCACTAAACGAACCTGTCCTGCTCAGGAGCTTCGGCGATTTTCGTCGGCGCTTCGGCAATGTGTGGTCGCGCTCCAGCCTCGGTCCAGCTGTACAGCAGTTCTTCGAGCACGGCGGCAAGCAGCTCTACGTGGTCCGCGTCGCGAACAATGCGCGTGGCGCTATGATCTGTTTGCCAGCGAGCGGCTCCGCAATGGTTTTGCGGGCGCTGGAACCCGGGTCAACTGAGCGTATTCGTGCGGCCGTCGATTTTGACGGCATCGATGACGACAACGAAGAGCTTTTTAATCTGACCATGCAACGTGTTGATCCGGTGACGGACCTGGTCATGGATCAGGAGTTCTTCAGGAAGGTCAGTTATAAGGAAGACAGCAACAAGTTTGTCGGCGATGCACTACTCACATCCTCGATGGTGCGCATTGATGCACCACTTCCGACTCACAGACCCGAATGTTCTGCCGAACCGCATGTTCCATTCGACGGCAGCTACGTAGAACATAGTCAGGAGGGCGCGGACGGCCAGGAATTATCAGATTACGACCTGATCGGATCGCAGCAACATCAGGCCGGCATATTTTCACTGGACAAGGTAGCTCGTTTTGACCTGTTGTATCTGCCGCCACCGGGTAAACATCGCAACCTGGGCGCAACCACGGTGCTGGCAGCAGAGCGCTACTGTCGTAGTCGTGGCGCCATGCTGGTCGTTGACCCGCCGGAGAGCTGGCTGTCGGTCGATGATGCGATCACCGGGATCCGCGACCTCGGTCTGGCCAGCCCCAATCTCGTGGGCTATTTCCCACGCATGCAGCAACGCGATGCTACTGATGCCAACGCGCGGGTTGCTGGCGGCGCGTTGGTGGGAATCATGTGCAAGCTGGACCGTACCTACGGCGCCTGGCACGACCTGGAGCAACAGGACCTGGCATTTAGCCGCTCATTGATGCCAGCAGTCGATGTGACCGAAGAACAGATGCCGAATCTGTTTCGCGCAGGACTAAATGTCATCGCCAATGGCCCGGCGGGTCAGTCACGATTGCTTGGCTCGGTGACCTTGCGTCGTGACAGCGAGGCGCAGCGGCAATTTGCCAGTTTGCCGGTCAGGCGTTTGTGCCTGCAGGTAATGAAGACCATTGAAGAAGCAACCCGTTGGGCTGTATTCGAACCGGAAACGACGCGACTTGCAGATCGCGTTCGGGCGCAGGTCACCGCGTACTTGTCGTGCCTGACTGATCTTGGTGCATTTGAGGACGATAACTTCTTCGTCGAGTGTGACGCGGGACTGCGCAGACGCGAGCCCGGGATCGAGTATGGGTTTGCGATTTTTGTCGCGTTTCATCCTCTTGCATGCAACGAGCCAGTGTCGTTTACGTTGCACCAGACAGCAGCCGGATGTCGAGTCGCAAGTACCGCGTTCGCACCGAACGGAGCAACACTGGAAAGCCAGACGATCTGATATCCTTCCCCATCGACTATTGGGGGAGAAATCCTGATGAAATATCGCTTTTCGGCACTGTTTGCCGTGTTCATCCTAAGTGCTTGTGGCACTGAAACAGCACCTGAGCCGACCGCAAACAGTCCGGTCGATGACTCTGCAGAATTGGCGTCTTTGCTCGACGACTACTTCGAACGCAATTTGGTGCTTAGCCCTACTTCGGCGACCAGCATCGGCGACGACCGATACGACAATCAGTACGCAAATTCGATAGGGCCCGAGCACCGCGCAGCTCGGCATGAACTGAATAAAGAATTCCTGGCGAGGCTGGAAGCGGTCGATCGCGCTGCGCTGAGCACACAGGAACAGCATAGCTATGACATGTTCAAGCTGCAGCGTGAAATGTCGCTCGCCAGTGAACAGTATCCAGGGCACCTGGCGCCGATGAACCAGTTTCGATCTGCTACGAGTTCGTTCGTCAATCTTGGCAGTGGCAGCGGCCTGCATCCGTTCAATACCGTGCAGAACTACGATGACTTTCTGGGTCGTGTCGATGGCTTCGTTGTGTATGTCGACCAGGCTATCGCCAATATGAAAGAAGGCGTGCAACAAGGGGTTACGCAGCCCAAAGTGCTGATGCAAAAGTATGTGCCGCAGGTCGAATCGCAACTCGTCGATAGTGCTGAAGAGAGTGGCTTCTATACGCCAATCACGAATCTGCCCGAGAACTTCAGTGATGAGGACCGCGACAGACTGACGGCCGCTTACACGGACGCGATCGAAAACAAAATTATTCCAGCGTACTCGCGAATCGCTAATTTCATGCACGACGAATACCTGGAAGCTGCCAGGGACTCTGTGGGGTTACTGGATTTGCCGAACGGCGATGCCTGGTACGCTCACAATGTTCGCAGCATTACAACGACCGACCTGACGCCTGATGAAATACACCAGATTGGGCTCGACGAGGTCGCCCGCATCCACGGCGAGATGCGCGGCGTCATGGAGTACATTGGTTTCGACGGCTCGCTCCAGGAATTTTTCAAGTACGTCTACGACGACCCACAGTTCTTCTTCGATGAACCCGAGCAACTGATACAACGCTATCGGGATATGTCGGCACACATCGAAGGTCTGGCGCCGAAACTCTTCGAGACGTTCCCGAAAACGGCATTCGAGGTGCGGCGGGTGGAGCCGTTCCGCGAGGCTTCGTCAAGTAAGGGTTCCTATCAAAGTGGCTCTCCAGACGGATCACGCCCGGGCGTTTTCTATGCGAATGCCTACAACGTGGGAGTCCGTCCGAAGTGGGATATGCAATCGCTGTATTTGCATGAGGCAATTCCCGGGCATCACTACCAGATCATGTTGCAACGTGAGAATGAAGACCTGCCCCGGTTTCGCCGCTTTGGCGGCTTCACCGCCTATATCGAAGGTTGGGGACTGTATGCCGAGTCGCTCGGCAAGGAAATTGGTGTCTATACCGACCCGATGGATTACTTCGGGTCGCTGAACGCTGAATTGTGGCGGTCGATTCGTCTGGTCACCGACACAGGCATACACGCCAAAGGCTGGACGCGCCAGGAGGTACTTGACTACATGTATGCGAATTCTGCTGTATCAGAGACCCGGGCGGTCTCGGAGGCAGAACGCTTTATGGCGATCCCCGGGCAGGCACTTGCTTACAAAATTGGCATGCTCAAGATTCGTGAGATTCGCGCCAGTGCAGAGGCGGCACTTGGCGATAACTTCGATGTTCGCGCATTCCACACGCAGATTCTGAATGATGGCGCGATGCCGCTGTCAATGCTCGAAACGAAGCTTGAGGCATGGGTGCAGTCGCAGCTTTAGATGGACCGAATCGCGCGCATGCATCGCATTTGGGAGACGATTCGCGACGTTCCCAAGGGTAATGTTGCGAGCTACGGTCAAATTGCTGAAGTTGCCGGTATACCTCGCGGAGCGCGCCAGGTGGGGTACGCATTACGACACTTGCCGGACGGGCACGACGTGCCCTGGCATCGCGTGATTCAAGCCTCCGGGAAAATCGCTTTTGAAAAAGGAACCGAGCAATTTGACGAACAGAAAAAACGGCTCCTGCAAGAAGATGTTGCTGTAATTGCCGGGCGAATTGATATGCAAAGGTATCGTTGGCAGCCAGATCTGGACGAACTTTTGTGGAAGCCTGCGCTCGACTGGGACGATGAGTGACCGCGCCACGTAACGCTGAAGGAAACTGGACATGACGACAGTTGTATTTTCTCACGGGCAGGAATCCGGTCCCTGGGGCACGAAAATCAGGGCGATGGCAGACCTCGCCAAGAGCCTCGATTGCCGGGTTGAGAGCATTGACTACCAGGGCATTGCGGACCCGACTCTGCGCGTTGAAAAACTCATCGCGGAATGCGCCGACATTGACGACAGGTTGCTGCTTGTTGGCTCGAGCATGGGCGGGCACGTAGCGAGCGCTGCAGCTGCAAAAGTCGATGCGATCGGCCTGTTCGTTTTAGCGCCAGCGTACTTCATGCCAGGATTTGAGGAGCTTACTCCGCTGCCGCCGGAAATCCCGATCTGTATCGTGCATGGTTGGAATGACGATGTTGTGCCAGTTGAGAACAGCATTCGATTTGCCGCCGGCTGCAACGCCGAGTTACACGTCATTGATAGCGGCCATCGATTGACCGAAAAAATCGACGAAATCAACTACTATCTGAAGAGATTTATTGAGACTCTTTGAGACGGAGCCTGGTATCTCCGCGGACAATTGGAGGCAAGTCATGAGGATTTTAATCGGTCTAATCGTAATCGCTCTCGCTGGCTGCGGTGGCCCGCCACAGGACAAGGCTGAAACCACAGCGGATGATGAGCAGGAATCGATTAACTCGCCACTTGAGAAAGCTGCAGGCGTCGAAGGTGTGTTACAGGATTCGGCCAATTCGCGCGACGGCGCCATCGAAGAATCCACTGACAATAACTAATTT
>JBPCXZ010000044.1:0-4995 GCA_051008055.1 Woeseiaceae bacterium | reverse complement strand
GGCGTGCCGGTACCGACCATTAACGACGCGCGATTGAGCGATGAGTCTGCGACGGCACGCATGATTCCCGCCCGCGCTTTTAAGGATTGCGAATTTGCCTCGCCAGTCGAGCCGAGAACGTTTAGCCCGTCGCAACCGCTGTCGATAACCCAGTCGCAGTGCTCCATGAACAACTCGAGAGCGGGCTCGTCGTTTTCGTTGAACGGCGTCGGCACAGCCGCGAATACACCACCGACATTGTTAATCGACACGAACTTTGTCCAATGTACTAATGCCCTTGTTCTATTTGTCTTGTCTTATTTTTCTTGTTCTATCTAATCAGGGTTCTTTAAAGAAATCTTCGTTAATCTTTATGTAGCTTTTTTCTTCTTCTGGCACATCGTCGATGTGTCTTATCGCATCGACAGGGCAGATTGTCTCGCATAATGCGCAGGCAATACACTCAACAGGGTCGATGTAGAACATCTCCTCACCCTCGTGGATGCAATCCACCGGGCACACATCGACACACCTGCCATCCTTGATGCCGACACAGGGCGACATGATGACGAAGGTCACCTAGCGCCCCTTCCAGTTCGGATCGCGCTTCTCGCGGAACGCCAGCGGCCCCTCATCCGCATCTTCGGACTCCAGTGCTGCAACCAGCGCCGGCAGGCGCTTGGCCATGGCCTCGTCGACCGGCATGTCGATCGTTTCCTTGACGCTCTCCTTGATCGCCTTGACGGACAACGGTGCGCACTTGAGTATGCCGGCCACCCATTTTTCGATAGCAGCGTCCAACTCATCGGCAGGCACTACTTCGTTCACCAGCCCATGGCGCTGAGCTTCCTGCGCGGAAATCCGGTTGCCGGTCATCATCATACCCATCGCAACTTTCTGCGGGATCATGCGCGGCAGCGCGATCATGCCGCCGTCTAGTGGCATGCGACCGACACGCGCTTCAGGCAATCCAAACGACGCATGTTCCGCTGCGACGACAATGTCGCAGCCAAGTACCAGCTCAAAGCCACCACCAACCGCGAGACCATTTACTCTCGCAATGACCGGCACATGCAGCGATTTGCGCAATGCCAGGCCGCCGAAACCGCCGGGGCGGATGTTCTCCCAGTACTCGAGGCCGCTCAGCGCATTGCCGCCTTTCATGTCGGCACCCGCGCAAAAAGCTTTCTCACCGCTGCCGGTCAGCACCACCACGCGAACGTCGTTGTCGGCTTCGATTTGCTGCCAGATCTCCTCAAGAGCATCCCAGGTCGCATCATCGACCGCATTCATCCGTTCCGGTCGATCGATGCTGACGCGCGCGACGTGATCTTCGAGGGAAAAGCTGACTGTCATTAGGCGCTGGCCCGTGCTGCCGCCGACATGCCGAGCTCTTCGAGAATCTCGTTGTTGTGTTCGCCGAGCCGTGGCGGTGCCATGCGCACGCCACAGTCGAGTGCCGAAAAATGGATCGGACACGCAATCGCCTGCATCTGACCATTAATTGGATGCTCAAATTCAACGATCATTTCGTTCGCTTTGGTCTGATCATCCTCGAGAACCTCAGACAGATTTTTGACCGGGGCACAAAGCAAATCAACCGCCTCAAGTTTTTCGATCCAGTGCGCCGTCGTGTTCGTCGCAAACTCGTCACGAAAACGTCCTTGCAGATAGGCTTTGCCTTCGCGCTGCTTCTCAAGAACCGGGTACTCCTCGGACAGGTCTTCAATACCGAGAACATTGCAGATATCTTGCAACGGATTTTCTTTAAACGCACCGACCAGTACGAGCGCACCATCCTGAGTTGGAAAAACACCCGTCAATGGCATTTCGGCCCAGTTAATTTCCTTACCGCTGTGCAGATGACAGGTTGCTTCCTGCATTTGCATGGCGATCATGGAGTCATACAGCGACACCTCGACGCACTGTCCCTCGCCAGTTTTCGCAACACCGATCAATGCGGCCAGCACAGCCTGCACCATGTGCATGCCTGCGGTGTAGTCACACAATGCAGTCGGGTAAATCGACATCGGTACTGATTCATCCGCGCGACGCATCATGACGCCACTCATCGCCTGTGCCAGCACATCCTGGCCGCCCTTGTGGGCATACGGACCGGTCGGGCCATAACCACTGCCACTGGCAAAGATAATTCGCGGATTGAGCTCCCGCAGTTTTTCATAGCCGAAACCGATGCGGTCCATGACGCCTGCACGGAAGTTGTTAACGACGACATCAGCGCTACGAATCAGTTCGTAGACGATGTCCTTGTTCGCATCTTCCCTGAGGTTCAGCGCCAACGAACGCTTGTTGCGATTCAGGCTGCAGAACACGGGGTTGTTCAGGCCCTCCTCGTCCGTCGCGCCGAACGCGGTACGCGACAGGTCGCCGCCACGCGGGTTCTCGATTTTGATTACATCCGCACCGAAGTCGGCCAGCATTTGCGTTGCCGACGGCCCCATCATGACCTGCGTAAAGTCGATAATTCGAATGCCGTCCAGCGGCAAGTTATTCGCGCTGCTCATTTTCCTGTAGCTCCTTGAGTATCAGGCACTTTCGGCGAGATCTTCCACGCCGGTTGCATTGTCTGATGGAATGTCGCCCGGATCCGCGCCTTGGGCCCGCATTTGCTTCTGGATCTTTCGGTAATCCACGTCGCGGATCTTTATGTCCTCTTGCAACGCCAGTGACGCTGCGACGCCGGCAACTTCGCCCTGGACCATACACGGCGGAATTTCCCGCGAGCGTTTCTGTGCCTCAGGCTCCGCCGAATAGTGGCGCCCGGCGATAATCAATTGGTCTACCTTCTTCGGCAGCAAGGCACGATACGGCGTGTAGTAGTCTCGACCACGACAGACGGTATCCGTGAAGTAGCGGCGGTTGACGATGTCATCTTTCGTTACGACGTACTCACCGGTCAGCATGCGCGTCGTGCGAACACCAACTTGTTCCGCGGCACCAAGCATTTTCGAGTCTTTGAAACCCGGCATATTTTCGCGAACATAGTGGTACAAGCCCATCATGCGCTCGCGACCTTCATACTCTGCGCGGGTCAGATCCTCAACCGAATAACCGTCATAGCCCGGCATGTGCGGACAGTTGCACCAGACGACGCCCGGGATCGGTGTCTTCAGCCACCACATTTCCCAGGCACCACCGATAATTCGGCGCGCTTCGCGGTTGATTCTGGCGAACTCCTCAGGTTCTTCGTACTCGAAACGATCGGCTTCCACGGTATCGACATTCGCCAGGCGGAATACAGTTGTCACGATGTACTGTCCGGTCGTAAATTCGGCGCCAGCGGACAAGGCGACATCGCAGTCGCCGGTCGTATCGATGACGATGTCGCCGCGGATCGCCTGCCTGCCATTCTTGGTCTGGCAGATCACGCCTTTGACTGCGCCGTCCTCAACGATCGCATCGCTGAACCAGCTGTGCAGCCTTAAATTGATATTGTTTTCGGCGATCAAATCCAGCGAAGTCCGTTTCCAGGCGTCCGGGTCGAAAGCGACGGCATAGACGATAGGTTGCGGCTTCTTCGGCAGGTGAAAATTATGTACCCCCCAGCGAGCCCACTTGCGGTACATCTCATCGCTTGCGTAACGATCCTCGACTGGTGGCACCACGGCCATGCCCTCTTTCTCCATACGCGCCACGAACTCGTCGACGATGCCCGAGACGACGATTTCATCGCCGTTGATCATGTCGTCGAGCACCAACACCATACCGCCGGACGCCATGCCGCCAAGGTGGTGATAGCGTTCAAGCAACGTTACTGAACAACCATTGCGCGCTGCAGACACCGCTGCAGTGACGCCTGCCGAACCGCCACCGACAACAACTACGTCGGATTCAGCGACAACCGGGATATTTTCGTCAGATAAATTCATTGAGAGACCCTCCAGTTGTTCATTTTAGGACTTGATAACTATTCTACAATGGCAGAAACTGCATATAAATTATGACTAATCAGAATACACCTAACATTCGCCTGCAGGAGCTGATGGTATTTGATGCCATTCTCTCCAACGGCAGCATTACATCGGCCTCTGAGGCCCTCGGCATCTCTCAGTCCAGCGTCAGTAAACAACTCAAGAACCTGCGACTCTACTTCGCCGATGAATTGTTTGTGCGCAGCGGCCAGGGTATGGCTGCCACCAGCAAGGCGCTGGTCATCGCACCGCGGGTCTCGGCGCTGATCAGTTCGTTCGAGGAGCTGCATGGCGAAATCGACTTCGATCCGGCATTTATCGAGCGCAACTTCGTCATTTCGACTTCTGACGAAGTGCAGCACTACCTGCTGCCGCCGCTTCTCAAACGCATCTCAACCGAAGCGCCCAACTCCAAAGTCACGTTCAAAGTTTTGGATCGCGACTATGCCACCAAGCAACTTGAGTCGGGTGGCGTGGACCTGGCGATTACGCTGAACTGGCACGCACCCGAACATTTGAAGCAGACGAGATTATTCGGCGACGACTTCGTGGTCCTGCATCGCACGAATCACCCGCTGCGGGGTGACCGGATGACGATGAAGCAGTATCTCAGCGCAAACCACATGATGGTGTCGCCGCTAGGCCATGCGCACGGACCGGTTGACGAAATATTAACGTCGATGGGCCGCAAACGTGTTGTCAGCCTGATCGTTCCCTATTTCATGCAGGTGGCGGATGCCTTGCAGAACTCCGACCTGATCGTGACCTTACAGCGTCGCGCCTGCGTGGAGCTCATGAAGAATTTCCCACTGAGCATCTCGGAACTGCCAATCAAGATGCGGCCGGTCCATTACTTCATGTTCTGGCATAAACGCTACGACAAGGATTCGACCAATCGCTGGCTGCGTCAGATTTGTTGTGACGTGATGCGGGACTCCGGTGACTAGCTTTATAGGCGTTCCGCTAGAAACTCGGCTGTCGTTTCGACAACTTGCGACGCGACCTCTGGCCGGTTTGTATAAAAACCCAAACCATGGCCGGCGCCGGGAATTTTAAGTTCACTGACTTCACTGCTATTTACGGC
>JBPCXZ010000043.1:0-4205 GCA_051008055.1 Woeseiaceae bacterium | reverse complement strand
TCGATGGTGCGCTTGACTGCGGGTCTGCGTTCGCTTTTGTCGCTAAAGACAGCGGCGAAATAATCGGTTCGAGCCGATTCTACGGTCACGACGAAGCTGCCAGCGAGATAGAAATCGGTTGGACGTTCCTGGCGTGCGCGTACTGGGGCGGCAGCTACAACGCAGAAATAAAACAACTGATGCTCGAGCATGCATTTTCTTTTGTCGACACCGTGGTGTTTTGGGTGGGCGAGGCGAATATTCGGTCAAGACGTGCTGTGGAGAAAATCGGCGGAACACTGCGCGCTGGCATTCATTACCGTGATGTTGCTGGTGATGATCCTTACGTTGTGTACGAGGTCACGCAGCAGTAAGAGTTTGGACAACTTACTGATTTTATTGATTTAGTTTTCCACCTAACACCTAAGCTGATAACGACGTACAAATAATCCTACTGCTTATGTATACTGAGTCTAAGACTAGATTTAGTCTAAGTCCAAGCTGGATACTTAACAGATAAAAAAATCCGGATGCGAGACGAAAACATCAATAGCAGGAGGGAAACCATGAAGTTTAAATCAATTCTCGGGCTATGCCTGAGTGGCAGTTTATTGTTTGCCGGACCGGCAGCATTGGCTGACAAGGACGATAAGGAAAAATCGAACAACCGTAGTGCAAGAGCGGTGCAGGTACACGTTGACAAAGATACCGGGCAGAAAATTCCGGAAGACGATTCTGCGGCGAGTGCAGCCGAAGTCAGCGCGACTTCAGTTTCTTCGTCGGATGCGCTCGACAGGCTTATGCCGAAAGAGAATCAGGCGCCTGTAAGTCATGACAATGGTGCAACTTCTGTGCGCCTCGGCCAGGAAAGCATGCGCTACTTGACCGTGACGATTGATGAAGACGGTGAAATGCATACGGCCCACCAAACACTGGAGGAATTCGAGAACGAGACCGAATTGTCAGCAGAAGAGAAGGGGCTTGAATAATATGAGAAATTCAAAAATTGTCTCTACGTTGGCCGCGCTGCTGCTTGCGCTTGGTTCAACATCGGCGATGTCAGCTGACATCATAATCATAAATTTTGATGGCCCTGGCGTTGGCTTTAACGATCCGACACCGGTTGCCCCTGTGGGCGGCAACGACGGCGCGACGCTTGGTGAGCAAAGACAGAATGTGTTCAACCGAGCGGCCCAGCTGTGGGGTGCCCGTCTGGAAAGCGATGCTCTGATTTTCGTAGGTGCGTTATTCGGACCACAAGAATGCTCGCCAACGGGTGGCGTTCTCGCATCTGCGGGTCCAACAGCTGTATTCAGAGATGCTCCTGAGTTTCCGTTAGCGGGAACCTGGTATGTCGGCGCCCTCGCTGATGCTTTGTCGGGAGCTGATCAAGACCCTGGGTTCATAGACATCATCACTCGGTTTAATGGCGACATCGGTGTGAATCCAGACTGTTTGACCGGTTTGGACTGGTACAACGGCTACGACAACAACAATGCTCCGAATGAGTTTGACCTTCTGACGGTGGTAATGCATGAGTTGTCGCATGGATTGGGGTTTCTTGAACTAGCGAGCGAAGCTACAGGCGCGGCTTTCTTGGGCTTTCCTGATGCTTATCTCGTAAACATGGCTGACACGACAACCGGTAAGGGTTGGGCGGATATGACCGATGCAGAGAGGCTGGCGTCGCAGGTCAATTCTGGCAACCTCGTTTGGACAGGTCCCAGCGTCACGGCTGATGCACCGAATATTCTCGGGCCTCGGCCGAGTATCAAAATCCTGAACCCGAAGGGTCTGAAAGGCAGCTATGAAGTACAGTCTGCATCTTATGGTCCAAGCCTCCGCGAAAACGGTGGCACGACAGGGAAGATGGTTGTCGTCAATGACGGTGTTGGTGTTGGTTCCGATGGTTGCGAGCCTATACAGAACAAGATCAAGGGCAAAATAGCAGTCATCGATCGTGGCGCCTGCGCGTTTACGACCAAGACGGCTAATGCTCAGTTGGCTGGTGCTAAAGGCGTGGTAGTCGTCAACAATCAACCGGGCGGCCCGGCGCCGGTGGGTGGCGCTGACAATCCATTCTTCGCCATATCGACAGTGGGTGTCACGATGGCCCTCGGCGACGCGATGAAGGCAGCGGCTGCGAAAAATTCTGTCGCAAAGTTGATTCTTGATGGCAACTTCAAGGCAGGCACTCAGGATGGCTTTGTACGTCTGTATGCGCCGAATCCTGTCGCACCAGGTTCATCCAAGTCTCACTTCGACGTATCTGCGACTCCAAACCTCTTAATGGAGCCTTTTATCTCGGATGATCTCGCATCGGCGGTGTTCGTTGACCTAACGACCAACGTGTTTGAGGACATTGGTTGGGTTCTGCAGTAAAAGATTAAAGCAACAAGATAAAGCTGAGCGGGCGACCTTCGGGTCGCCCGTTTTTTTGCATCAATGTCCTGATTATGTCTAATTCGGGTAAACCGAGTTGTTCTTCCCTGCACAAACCTACCAGACACGTTAGGAAGGAAGGCGATGTTCAGGAAAATGAAGTTCAAAGGGAATTTGATCGCTGTGGCGACAGCGTTGTTGCTGTCCGCGTGCGGTGGCAGCGGTGGTGGTGATGGCGGTGGCCAGCCACCCATCGAGCCGCCTGCACCACCAACAGTTGCAGAGCTCAATGCGGCTTCGCGGCTCGCTGCGCAGGCGACTTTTGGCATGGACTTCGCGGGCATCGATTCAATCGCGCGGCAAGGCCACGAAAACTGGATCGACGGCCAGTTCAACATTCCGATGTCGGATCACCTGTCTATCGTCGCGGACATCGTGCGCCGTAGAGACGAGGGCGAGTTCGCAGAGTTCGAAGAAGACATTGAGTACCTGATTTTTGCTCGCCGCCTGGCCTGGTGGCACCAAACGGTCACAGGACGGGACGCATTGCGTCAAAGGGTCGCATTTGCGCTTAGCGAGATTCTTGTCGTCTCCGATTCTGTCGATACGCTAATCGTTCACCCGAATGCGCTGAGCGGCTACTACGACATGTTGTTGTCTAATGCATTTGGCAACTTTCGCGACTTGTTAAGCGATGTTTCCCTGCACCCGGCAATGGGTGTCTACCTTAGTCACATCAACAATCGTCGCTCGGACCCGATCAACAACATCTTCCCGGATGAAAACTATGCACGCGAAGTCATGCAGCTGTTCTCGATCGGCTTGTTTGAACTAAACATCGATGGCTCGTTGCAGCTCGATAGCGACGGTGACCCAATCCCCACTTATACAAACGTCGAGATTCGTGAGTTCGCGAAAATTTTTACGGGCTTCTCTTACGGGGGACCAGGTGCCTACTTTGGGCGGGCCTATCCGCCGAATTTCTCGGCACCCATGCAAATGTTCGACGCCCAACACGAGCCGGGCAGCAAAAACCTGCTGAATGGCACGGTCGTTCCGGCCGGGCAGACGGGCATGCAGGACTTCGATGCTGCTATAGACAACTTGTTCAATCACCCGAACGTTGGGCCGTTCATCGGCAAGCAGCTGATCCAACGCCTGGTGACGTCTAACCCATCGCCCGCCTATATAGAAAGAGTGGCACGCGCATTCAACGGTGATACGACCGGCGTGCGCGGCGACATGCGGGAAGTTATCAAAGCTGTGTTGCTGGACCCCGAAGCGACGGCGGCGCCCGGTACGCTGGCCGACTTCGGCAAGCTGCGCGAACCGGTGGTTCGCTACGCGTCGATTCTTCGTCAGTTCGGCGCAAACAGCGACGACGACTTCATCGCTGTTCTCGGCTACTTCCTGCAGCAACTCGGCAAGCAACACCCTTTGTCGGCGCCGAGCGTATTCAATTTCTTCTTGCCGGCACACTCGCCGGCTGGCGAGATCGCCGACGCTGGACTGGTGGCGCCCGAGTTCCAGATCACGACGAGCAACTCGATCGTCGGCATATCGAACATCATCGATTTCGTAATCCTGGCCGACTATGTCTCGGATTCACCGGAGGGCTTCGAGCCAGTGTCGCTTGATTACCAGGCGTACATCGATCTGGCGCCGGATGTGAACGCTTTGCTCAATCGACTGGATATTGTATTGACGGCCGGCACGCTGGACTCAGCGACGCGCCAATCAATCGCGAACCTGATTTCTGAAATTGACGACATGAACCTGCGCGCGCGCATAGCGATCTACATGTGCCTGCTTTCATCTGACTACGCCGTGCGGCAGTAAGGAGA
>JBPCXZ010000042.1:0-8283 GCA_051008055.1 Woeseiaceae bacterium | reverse complement strand
AAACGTAATCCGTACCCTCTAGCACTAGGTGTCATTAAAGAGGGAGCATATGCCGACATACTCTTGGTTGACGGCAATCCGCTGGATGACATCTCGCTATTATCGGAAGACTACGAGGAAAGTCTGAGGATCATCATGAAGGACGGTGTCATCTACAAGAACACGCTCTAATCGAACGGCTGCTTTTGGCCGAAAGCAGCCCCTCGCTCGAAAAATCCTGAGCGGCTGCTTTTGATGAAAGCAGACGTTCAGAATGTTGGTTTTTGAAATCATCACCGCGAGCGGCCGGTGTACCCTCGTAAGCAGCCGCTCAGATGGTAGTATTCAGTCTTTAATGAACGGCTGCTGCTGACCCAAAGCGGACGGTCACTTCCGGCTAAATTCTGTTCACACTTGAGGACACCGATGGACTCCAGAAAGGTTAAAGACTGGGTAGAAATCGTTGCCACGCTTTCCGTTTTTGCCGGGATTCTCTTGCTAGTCCAAGAAATAAGATTGAATACACGTGCCTTGGCCATGCAGACACAGGTGAATAGATCAGCGGTGCTAACTGAGCCGTTCTACCAGTCTGAACAACTTCGTACGGCCATTCAGAAGGTTCGTAACATCGACGGAGTATGGGAGCTGGAAACCACATTCACAGAGCAATACGACCTTACAGCGGAAGAATCGCTAGTCTTGTCTCGACATTTGATGCAGCTGTGGGACATGACTGAAGCCACTTATTATTACGGCGACCGCGAGGCAGCAGAGTTTTACGCCCGAGTGTTCTTGGCTTCGAGAGACAGTCGCTTGTTTGTTAAGCACTATGGGTTTGACGACGAGTTCGACGCGTATGTTCGCGCTGTTCTTGCGGAATATGATGACGCGGCAGATATCCAGTAGCTGGCTCACATATAGACTCATTTTCGCCAGTCACGACTGTCTGCTTTTGGCCGAAAGCAGCCGGTCAACTGATTGAACGTTGAATGCCAGGAATCGCTTAGGTGTGTCATTTGCGAACAATGGTAAGGCTGTATTGCATCGCTCCGTGCCAGCCCGTCACTGCGACATAGTAAGGCAATCCGGCACTAAGCCTTACTATCACCCCTTGCTCCTGCAACCCGCCCGGCATCGTATCAGCGACTAGATTGAGGTCTTGATCATACACCGTGAGGTAGACGTCACTTGTTCTAGTGCCGCGTATACAGTTGGAATGGTCAACGCACAACACGATGCTGTAGTCGCCTGAAGCTGGCGGCGCAAGTACAAAAAAGTCGTTGCTGTCGCCATTGGCGCTGCTAATCGATGCGTAAATTTCAGTCAGATGCGTTGCGAGAATCAAAGTATTCGCAGCCTGCGGGGAATCGTTTGGTTCAACCTCTGTATCGCGATATTGAGCAGCCATGCTTGCTGGCTCTACCACGATCTTCACTTTGTCCGACGTCTTTTTGCCAGACTTTCTCAACGTCAATTTGAACTCAAGCTCTACCAGTGCGTTGACTGATGGCGCAATGAAACTGGCGCTGGGTTGAGTTGCGTCAATAACGTTGACGACCGGCCCGCTCGTCTGCGTCCATTGGTACGTGAGACCTTTACTGCTCCAAGCGTTAGCCCCGCCCCGGAGCTCAACGGTGTCGCCAGCGACCACCCGCTGATCTTGCCCAGCAAAAACTGTGATCTTCGAGTTCGAGCACGGGCGCATGATGGCGCAAACACGCTCGGTAGGGACGTCGTTACCGCCGTCAATACATGCTGTTAGCGCTACGAGCACCGTGATAAGCGTGATACGCGTTAATGTTTTCATCACCACTACCAAATGAACGCTTGTCGTCACTATTGACGTCAAGGCATTGAAGAAGATTCTACTTAACGGCCTACCGGATGAACTGATGAACCGCTGATGTCGGCCTGATGAAATCTTGATGACGAACGGCTAACTCACTCTAGAACGAGTAATTCGAATGTTAGTATCGGTTCTCTGGTGAACGGCTGCTTCTGGCCGAAAGCGGTCGTTCGTTACATGACTACCAGAATGATCAACCATAGCCCCGATTGTCCACTTCATGAACTCATTGGATAACTACAAAGACTTGCCCGACGGCCTGCGATCAGATGAGGTCAATCGGCTAACTAAGATCTGCCTTTCCGAATCAAGTCACGAGGACGAATCGACCACGCTAAGAAAGCTTTGGCACCTGGGGTCGCATCAGTACCATACCTATCAGTTGCCACCTGACGACATTCGAGGTCGATTATCCTTGTGGATGGCGGAGAACAATGCACGCTGGTCGAACGAGGATTTGGTCAAGGCTTTGGCTGTCGCAATCATGTACGGCTTAGAGAAGGGAATGTTTAAGAGTCTGCTGGAACGATGCCCAGATGATAGAAAGCTACAATTCGAAAGGACGTTGGCCGCGTCGAAGGGAAATCTAGTTGACCCATACCACGATCTTCGCAAGGATCATTAAGATGTGCCGAATGATCGCTTTTCGCCGAAAGCAGATAGCCATCGTCGGTGATATTTAAGTGGCGAAGATTCAGATTTTTCTACTCGTATTGCTGTGCTTGACGGCCTTTGACGCTGTCGGGGATTGCGTCTACTCAGTTAGTTTCGACTTAACGATCAAACCAACTGATGGCAGTGAAGTACAGAGAAACCAAATACAATCGGCGCCCCTTCGGATATCAACCGCGAGTGAACAAACTCACATTGGAACGTGCACGGGAATATACGAGTGCACGATCGCCATCGTGCAAACTGGCGGTGGAGAACCTGAGCTCGCGGTCAAGGTTATCCAGTATGATTCGCCTGATGTTCCGTCGAGAATAGTTTCGGCGATTGACACTACTTTAGCCTTTTCCGCTGGAGAATCGGTGGAGTTTGAGGCGAAGCTGTCTAACGCGCTAATTAGGCTCGATTTTGTTGTGCAGCAGGAGAGAGCAGAGGGCGAACTGCTGGAACCCTGAATGCCCGCTTCTGGCTGCAGTTTCAACCGGTGATACACTCAACGCCAGGTAGTGGCCCAAAGCGGACCCAATGATTAGGATGCTCCATCTCGGCACGATTATCGCGATTCAGATTGCCGTTGCGCAATCAACGCTTGCAGAAACAGCACCTATTTCACCCGATCGTATCGTTGTTAAGGATTTTCTCGTCTATCAAGTCGGCTCCAATGACCCGTACACCGGACTCGTAATCAGCACTCGATATGACGGCAGCAAAGACTACGAAGAGCACTATGTCAGCGGTCAACTACACGGGGCCCGAACTTCGTGGGACCGGGGCGACATCAGAATTTCTGAAACGACTTACGTCAGCGGAGCGAAGACAGGGCCAGAATCGTTCTGGTACTCGAATGGACAGATAATGGCAGTAACCAACATGCTCAATGGCGGGCGGCATGGCACCTCTACAAGGTGGTGTAAGGATGGTCAGAAGAGGTTTGAGTGGTCTTATGCTGACAACATGAAAAACGGCTTACAGGTTGCCTGGTATCCAAATGGTCAAAAGCAATCAGAAAGCATTTATAAGAATGATCGTGCGAGCGGCCGCCTAACCAGGTGGTACGAAAATGGTCAGCTACGGTCCGACGTAAACGCCGATCGAGTTCGAAAATCGATTACGTCAACCTCTTGGTACGAGAGTGGGCAAATTCAGTGTGAGGCGGTAATGGCTGAAGGACGCCCTCGGACGAGAAAAGCCTGGGATGATGACGGAAACTTGCTGGAGTTAGGTGAGCAGGAATTCTTGGCTCATTGCAACTCTTGGCTCGGTTCAGCAATGCCAAGGTCGGGCGAACATATCGTCTCTGTACGAGGTGACCTGAACTCGGCGACGAGGTATGGGACGGTAGGTAACACGACGACGGAGACTGCGATAAAGGTGTCGGCGGCCGAGCGCGAGAGACTTTTGTCGAGAGGAAAGTCGGTCTTGGAATGCGGCCTTCCACGTGAGCACACTTTCTAACTCCGAATGACCGCTTTTGGCCGGAAGGCGACGCTCACCAGGCTTCGAATCGAGTGACTGCTTCACCCTGTAAAGCCGCCGCTCGAATGATCTGAGGTAAACTGTCGGGTACTGACCCAATGCGGACTTCGGTTATTTACCAAGATTCTGTTGGTAACTAGGTACCTTCACTTCACCAATTCAGATTAGGAGCCAATAATGTCGATCAACCGTCGCCAGTTTATATACTCGGGTTCAGGAGCTGTTGCGGGCCTGGCCTTATGGGGCTGTGGACGCGACTCCCAGCCAACTATAGAGGCGGGGTCCACTGCGCCAACTTATGTTTTCCGTAATGGCATCGTTCTCCCGGTCGATCAAGGTTTCTCCGAGCACTCCGCCATAGCGATTCGGGGCGGACGTGTTCTCGCTGTCGGTTCGGACGAAGACGTTCTGGCGCAGGTAGGAAATGCGAAGAACGAAGTTGATCTCGAGGGTCGTGTTGTCTTGCCGGGCTTTATCGAGCCGCACATGCATTTCGCTCTCATGGCCGGGCTCGGACACCTTGAGGATGTCGGTCCCTTTAAGAAATCCACCTTCGACGATACTCTGAATGCCTTGCGTGAGATTGCGGCAACAGCTGGCCCCGACGAATGGGTCATGGGACGCCAGTTTGATCCGATCCTGCTCGATCCGCCGCGCGACTTGACGACGCAGGACCTCGACCTGATTGCGCCTGATCGACCCGTCTTTGTGCTCAATGCGTCCGGACACATCGCCTATGTAAATAGCCGGGTTCTGGAGATGGCCGGTATTGGAGCAGATTCGGAGGATCCGGCGGGCGGCGAGCTTGGTCGCTACGAGGACGGTACTCCGAACGGCGTGCTGTACGGTCAGTCGGCCTATCTCGGGATCCTGTTGCGTAATGAACAAATTACGGATCGAATGCAATCTGGCTTCGTTACGGCCGGACGGGAGGTTGGAGATCAGGCGGCGGCGCTCGGCATCACAACGCTTTGCGACCAAGCGACCGGTGCAATGTCGGGAGCAGCAGAGCTCGATGCTTATCGTGCTATGTACGACGGCGGCCTGATGAAGGCCCGGGTGCGTGCGTATGCGTATAGCGAGCAGCCGGGCTGGGACGAAGCGGGCGTCGGATTCGGCGACGGTGACGAGCTGATGCGTTTAGTCGGCTGGAAGGTTGTCACAGATGGATCGAACCAGGGGTTTACAGGACGCCAGCGGGAACCTTACGCCACTCGCGATTCGGTCGGAATATTCTATATCGAGCCAGACGCGCTGCGCGAGATAGCGATCGAACGAACGCGCGCAGGCTGGCCGATTTCATTTCACGGCAATGGCGATGCAGCCATCGACAGTATCCTGGATGCAGCTGAGGCGGCGCGCGATCAGGGGGTGGACGTTGCTGCCTTGCGTTGCAGGATCGAACACTGCTCGATCCTGCATGACGAACAAATTGTGCGCATGAAGGCACTGGGGATGGTGCCGAGTTTTCTGATTAATCACGTGCACTATTGGGGGCACGTCATGCGTGACGAAGTATTCGGACCTGAAAGGGTACAACTGCTTGATCGTTGCCAATCGGCCGAAGAAGCCGGTCTGAACTGGGTGATGCATTCGGATTCACCTGTTTCGCCGCTTGGGAGCCTGCACAAGATTCGGGTAGCCGTCGCGAGGGACATGTGGAAAGAACCTGACACCGTATTGGCCCCCGACGAGCGGGTCAGCGTTGAAGCAGCCATTCGCGCTATTACGAGGACTGCCGCGTGGGCGTGTCACTCGGAAAACGAGATCGGGAGTCTCGAGCCGGGCAAGCTCGCTGACCTCGTCATCCTGGAAGACGATCCGCGCAGGGTCGAGCCAACCGCTATCTCAGATATAAAGGTCAGTGAAACCTGGATGAATGGCGACCGGGTCTATCAGGGCTAACGGTGTCCGCTTCTGGCCGAAAGCAGCCGGTCAGCCTTTGATAAACTCAATGGCAGGTGATGACCCGAAGCGGTCGTTCATTTCCGCGTAATCAGGTGACCGAACTCTTGAGTTTCAATCTTATTTCGATTTTGTTTTTGGTTATGATTATCCTGCTTCTTGCCGGTTGCGACACCGTGCAAGAAGCAAACAAGATGGGGGCCATGGCGGACTCGACTCAGCAGGACACGACGACTACAAACGTTTCCGCGACCCGGGACGCGAACGGCAGGGAAGCAGCTCTGGTATCGGCGTTCTTCGGACTTGATAATGGTTTGCCGCGCCTCACCAACAGAGTAATTTGTCGCGGAGCTTCCGGCAAAGACGGCATGCCGGTGATCTTCTCGCATGAAGTTGACATAGAAACCCTGCAGGCAGGAGATTTTCGGGTTACTACGGAATCCGGCGCCATCGGCGATATCCTGTGCGTTACACCAGCGCCCGCCGCTGATATCGGTGAGCTTCGAACCATCCTCATCGTTGGTGAATACGGTAGCGCCGAAGATCAGCCAGTCAGCGTGGAAATCATCGGGAACGTACTGTCGAAGGACAGGCAAGTGAACTTCATCGGCGCCAGGACAACGGTCATTGCCCTTGAAGAGGGGCCAACTATTGAGTGGTCTGAAATTGTTCCGGAGTCAGAATGGGAACTCGGCAAAGCCGCTACTTCTCTTCCATTTGGAGGCGGTGATGGATGCCCACTGGACACAAAGCAGGTCGTTCGGGTGACTTGGGCCGGCGGCGTCACCAAGCCGGGCGGGGATGAAATCGATGATATTGAGCGTAAAGCTTATCGGGTGACAATGTCGTTCGGCGACGAAGGCGAAACCGAAGTTGTGCCCTTTGCTATTGGCGATCTTGGCGACGGAGACAACAACCATGAGCTTTGTCTTGACCGTGCTGGATCGCCTCTGCGGGTAGATTTTCCTGCCGGTCTTCTTACGGACCCAAGAGAGGACCTGAACCCGGGCACCAAGATTGAGGTCACTAGCTAGACAATGACTGTTCGCTCGGCGATGCAAGCCGCTCTTTCGACTCAAGTTGGCGACTGCTGAGAGGTTTCTGCTGACCCGGTGCAAGCATTCAAGCGTACGCAGTTTCCACCGATCAAATTAAAGTGCGTGTAATGCAATCAACCAGACTGATCATTTAGGAGCTTACATGTTGAGCGTCAAATTACTGTTCCCACCTAAAATTGACAATCAATTTCGTGGGCACAAACTGGCACTTTGGTTTTTCTATCTAGTAACGGCAGTTACCTTATGGCGTAGCCAGCATCATTTGTTTGCTCCAGATGGTGGCGCACAATCAATCGCAACAATCCCTCTGGATACCTATTCAGCAGGCGCAGCTTCTACTGTTGTCGGTGTTTTCGCGCTTTGGGGTTTATCGCAACTGATAATCGGTCTTATCTATGTGATTGCTAGCATACGATACAGAGCACTGATTCCATTGCTGTATCTATTGGGAATCCTCGAATATGCAGTGAGGGCTTCAATAAGCGCTGGTTACAAGCCAATAGAAACAGTAGGCGATGCCCCTGGTGCGATTGCTAATGTTCCGTTCATAGTTGTGTTTTCGATCATGCTGGTGTTGTCAGTGTGGAATCAAAGTAAAGACATTATTGAACGGGAATAGGAACATGGCCAAACCACCAAAGAATCGAGCAGCCTTGGATTTCCGTTTTTCTGTTGCTGCCGATTGTTGGTGCGTTGATTTGCTATTTCACCCGATAGCTCCACACGAAAAGGAGCCTCTCGCGCCCACCAGAATGAACTCGACTATCCGCTAATGGCCGAAAGCGGTTATTCACTTGGTTGGCACTAAATGACCGCTATCAGGAAAAGCAGACGCTCGGGAGTTAGTGCTAGAGTTCCTATTCAATGCATAGCGCAGCGAAGTAACACATCTTGCCTTCCTCCAAGAATTTTCAAGATCTCAAACTGAAACCTGGCTTACTCGGCAACCTGGCCGATCTTGGTTATGCCGAGATGACGCTGGTGCAGGCTGAGACTTTGCCGTTGTTACTCGCTGGCGGAGACGTGCTGGCACGTGCGAAGACGGGCAGTGGAAAAACAGCCGCCTTTGGTCTGGGCATTCTCAACATGTTGGATGTGTCCTCGTTCAAGGTGCAAGCGCTGGTGCTATGTCCCACTCGTGAATTAGCAGAGCAGGTCGGCAGAGAAATTCGCCGACTAGCCCGTTCGATTCCGAATATCAAAGTCCTAAGTGTTTGTGGAGGTGCGCCGTTACGCGATCAAACGGCTTCGCTACAACGCAGTCCGCACATCATTGTCGGTACGCCAGGACGCGTACATAAACACCTGCGCGACGGCAATATTGATCTTGGTCATTTGCATGCGCTCGTA
>JBPCXZ010000041.1:0-2558 GCA_051008055.1 Woeseiaceae bacterium | reverse complement strand
GTAGCGCCGACACGCTGACGGTGAAGTTCTTCTCCAGTTCTAGCGTGTCAAATTCGTCATAGTGCCCGAAGGTTGCGCGTACGGCATTGTGAATGACGACTTGTGCCGCGCCGAGCTCTTGCTTGATCGCCTGCATCGTCCTGTGCAGTTCGGGCAAGTTCTCAAGGTCAGTGACGAAGGCCGTTGCCGCAGGTAGGTCATCCGCCAACCCAGCGAGCCGCTCGCCATTGCGGGCCAGCATGGCAACCCGATAGCCGCCGTTATGAAATCGACGCACTACGGATGCCCCGGTACCATCACCGACACCCGTTACGACGGCAAGGGGACGCTCTTTCGCGCCTCGCTGAGATTGAAGAGTCATGCTTTCCTCCGTTGGCTAATGAGACGCAATCGTGGCCGCACCGACTGATCGCTGCGGCCACGGGCGAGTCTAGGAAATTTCAGCAGGATGCTTGTCGCGCAGCTTTGGCCAGTTCGCGTCACTCCAATCGAAAAGAGTTTCGATCGGGCCGGCGAACAAGTTGTCGCTGACGTATCCGAACACGGTAGCGTTTTCGTGAAACGCGGGCCGCATGTCCTCGCCGCGGCCGGATCGTGCACCGCCGATATAGTGTCGTAGGGTGTCGGCAACCGCGTCGCGTTCCCCCATTTGTTTCGACGAACTGCTCATGATCATCTCCATTCGTTGCAATACACCGCGTTGATGGACGTCAGCGGCGCTAGCGTGCTTGCGATCGAATGGCGGTGCTCATGCTGTCTGCTGCGGGACGTGTTCGAACCTTGGCAGCCTGGCCGAGGTTTTCGTTTTGTTGCAGCGCGACCAGCGCGTCGTTGAAGACACGATATTCGTTTCTGATGATGATTGCCGGCGCATCGAGCGTCTTCAACTCATGCAGTCGAACACTGCTGGTGATTATCCGCCAGTACCGGTCAATGCGTGGATGCGTGGACATTGATGTTCTCCCGACTGATGTCGCGTTGGACCACCAATATGCGTCCGCCTCCGCACTGTGATAATAGAAATAAAACAAAAGAGATTGTTCGAGTTTACGGAATGGTCGGACAGTATGGACGAACTTGCGGCCATGCGCGTGTTCGTGCGCGTCGTCGAGACCGGCAGCCTGGCGGGCGCCGGTCGAGCTATGACAGATGAACCAATTTCAGGTTCTCACGTTACACATTTGACTATTGGGGCGGCAGCGACGCGAGCAGTGTTTCCGCGGCCTGCTTCGCGTCCGCAGCAGGATCGGTTTCGTGACCCAAGTGGGCAGTGACAATCGCGCCTTCCTTCAATAGCAACAGAGCGCGTGCCAGCGCTGCTGGATCGGACGCGCCGGCTTCCGCCGCAACGCTTTGAAGCTGCAAAAATAGGAGCCGTTTGTGCTCAGCAGACTGAGCATGAATGGGGTGGCCAGGATCAGGATATTCTGAAGCGGCCTTGATGAACATGCACGATCGAAATTCGGGTGTTGCAAACCACTCGGCCAGCGCATCGAACATCGCCATGAGCTGAGCCCGTGCCGAGCCGGCTTCTTCCATACGGCGGAAAAGCCAATTGCGAAAATCTTCGTCTCGCAACCTCAGCACCGCAAGGATCAGGTCCTCCTTGCTGCGGAAGTGCTTGAACATGGTCGTTTTCGAGATCCCGGTTTCTGCCACGAGAAGGTCCATGCCCGTTGCGTGGAAGCCCTGCCGGTAGAATATGCCGAGTGCCTTTCGGACCAGTTCGTCTCGCTTGCTGGGACGCATCAATTCTCCTTTATGAACTGATCAGTACATATAATTCACAGCGCAGAAAATCAAGAGGCGGAAAATTTTCATTTCAAACCAATAAGATAATTGGTTTCCCGTGAGCGTTGACGAGATTTTCCCGAGAATCGGATTGACAATCTGTACCGATTTGTACATATACAACTGATCAAAATGAACAGAACGGTACAGATTGGAGCTTTCGATGACCCGCCCACCGCTTCCCCCCTTCGATGAACACTCTGCTGCTGCCAAAGTCCGCGCCGCAGAGGATGCCTGGAACAGCCGCGATCCGATCAAGGTCGCGACCGCCTATACATCGGACACGGTCTGGCGGAACCGGTCAGAGTTCTTGTCCGGGCGCAATCAGGTAGAGGCATTCTTGACCCGCAAATGGCAGTCGGAGCTCGATTACCGGCTGATCAAGGAGCTGTGGAGCTTCAACGCCTCGCGTATCGCCGTGCGCTTTGCCTATGAGGCGCGCGATGCAGGCGGACAATGGTTCCGGGCCTACGGAAACGAAAACTGGGAGTTTGCGCCGGACGGTCGGATGGCGGTGCGCCGCGCATCGATCAACGACGTCGTCATCGATGAAGCCGATCGCCTGTTTCGCTGGCCGCTCGGCCCACGACCAGCCGAGCACCCGGGGCTTTCGGACCTCGGCCTCTGACAACAAGACCAGCTTTACCCCTCCATCCTTGGCGAGCGGCGCTCGCTCTTTCGATCACTCCGGATCCCGCAAGTGTCGCGGGGCCTTCACTTCATCGGGTCGTCGACCCATCAGCGCAGGAGAAAGACAATGACCACTT
>JBPCXZ010000040.1:0-8899 GCA_051008055.1 Woeseiaceae bacterium | reverse complement strand
ATACCATTCCCGCAACGCGACGTGCATATGATCCAGGAGTGATCTACAGCTGGCCGCGGATCGGCAGGATGCGTACGAACCCAACTTTGAATCGATCGCCCCAGGTGGTCTCCGGCTCTTTTTCGAAAATCTGTTCCTGGCCATCGACGAAAGTGCGCCAGCGCACCTTATTCTTCTCGTTAAGAAACACCTCGTAAGTCTGATCTGGCAGCGCCGCGTCTATGGCGTCGGCGTAGATTTTTGCCAGCTGCGGATCATGAATGATGACCCCCATTTCGGTATTGATATTGATTGAGCGGGGATCGAAATTGAAAGAACCGATAAAAACAGATTTTCGGTCAACGATGAATGCCTTCGTGTGCAAGGTCGCCCTCGCACCACTGTAGGCAACGAACTCGGCGCCGGAAACATCAGCATCCGGTCGCATTTCATACATTTTTACACCATTCTCAAGCAGCGGTTTACGTGACGGGGCATAGCCGGCATGTACCGAGAACTGATTGTTTGCCGCCAGGGAATTGGTGATGATGGTTACATCGATACCGCTTTCCTGTGTCTTAGAGATTGTTTCTATGCCGCCTTTTCTCGGTACGAAATACGGGGAAACAATGATGATTTCGTCTTCAGCAGAACGCAGCGATTGTGCCAAACCCGTCGTAATTGATGGTGCTTCACCTGCCTTTTTCTTGTCCACCTTATCCGGTGAGTCGTAAACGAACTCGTACGGCGACCATTCGAAAATACTATCGTCCGAGTGGACGTAACCGTAGTAGCGCTCCTCGACAACCTTGGCATAAACAGAATCCGCGATCTCATCGTCCGCAAGATCCAACGCCTTGCGAACTCTGGCAAGCTCGGCCGCCGGGTCTTCCAGTGGCTTGGCCACCGCCTGTACCGGCAACGACGAGTGATGGTTCCAGTACTCGTCAAACATCATCGATACGTCGTTGACGACCGGACCAATGCCGATGACGTCCAGGTCACCGTACTTCTTGTCCTCTTCGGCACCAAAATAGTGGTTAGCCATATTGCGCCCGCCGATGATCGTCATATGGTTGTCGACCGTGACCGATTTGTTATGCATGCGGCGATTGATGCGCGAGAAGCTGCCCAGCGCGCCAAGCGTACGGCCGGCGGCACCGCGATTGAAAGGGTTGAATACACGCATCTCGAAATTCGGGTGCGAGTCCAGCGCCGCCATGCCGGCGTCGTAACCGCCAGTCATAATGTCGTCCAGCAGCAAGCGGACGCGGACGCCCCGGTCCGCGGCTCGCAACAAGGCATGCACAAAGGTATTGCCAACCAAGTCCGTCTTGATCAGGTAGTACTGCACATCAATACTGCGCTCAGCCCGGTCTATTAGCAGCAACCTGGCCGCGAAGGCGTCAACGCCGTCTGACAACGGGTAAAAACCCAAATAGTCGGCCGGCTTGTCGACCACAACGTCGGCGAGGTGCACACCAAGATAGGTATCTTCAACGCTCGGTAATACAAAGGACTCCGTCTTGGGATAGTCGAAATCAACGCTTGTGCATGCCGCCAACAGCATTGATGCGAGTAAGCCAGCAGTTCTTAGCAATCCTTTCATTGTGTCTTTTTCTCCACTAAGTCAGCCTGAGGTTCGGTATCCTCAACGATAAGGTCCGGGAATCGATCGCTAAGTTGTTCCTTGCCTTCTTCAGCCAGCTCCGCGCATGGATCTTGTGCCCGCGAAAGCCGCGTCCAGGCGGCTCGCGCCAGAACAGAAAGGCCGCCGGTTGCTACTGCTGCGCCGCCAGAAAACAACACACCGGCTTCATCAACGGCAAGTTTGGGTGCTGCAAGAGTGCCAACAATTTTGACGTATGGATTTATGATCTCGCCTGCGCTAATGCTGATGCCTTTTTTGGGCGTCGTTCGAATGTTCATGTTCAACGACTCATCTTTGAGGTTGATCTCGGACTTGGTGACGATCTGCATCTTGTCAGTCGCGACCAATGAGTTCGGATTACTGGTCACCATGCCGTCATCCACCGATACAGGCAATATTATGCACTCGAACTCAGTGTATTCCTCGGTCTCAGCGAACGGGTTAATCGTACCTATTATCTCATCCAATAAATTACCGTAAAACGTTCGCATGAAGCGATTATTTGTCATGCGGCCGCCATGTGCGTTAACAAAGAAAACACCAGTCGCATTGCCGAGTAACGTTCGCAGGTCGGTGCCGGTGGAATCGAGCTTGATATCGATATCACCAGTCATCGATACATCGTTGTTCAGCTCGCTCATACCCAAAGCGAAGTCACGAGCAACCAGCTCGAGGCGTGCCGCACCCTGCCCAGCATTCGGATCCAGCCTGCCGCGTGCGGTCAGCGCGCCGGCCGCAGCCTGAAAACCAGCCTCCGACAGCTCAAGGACACCATCTTGAATTTGTGCGCGGAGAACCACGTCGCGCATATGCAGGCTGTCGCGGTGCAACTCGCCGATCTCGACAGTTACGCTCGAGTTGATGCGCGCCATCGCAGCGAAAGGAATATCTATGTCCGGTATCAGGCGATTGTCGTCAAATTCGGGGGTTGGATCATAGTCACCAGGCTTTTCGACAATCGGCGCAACAACAATAGAGTCCGATTGAATCTGTATATCCAGCTTGGGTACTTCGGCGGCGCGGTAGCGAATATCCCCTTCAATATCGCTGGGTCCGAGCGTCGCATGTAAATTCTCGACGAGAATTTCCTGTCTATCTGATCCGACCAAATTAGCATCGAGTGTGAAGCTTTGTTCCCTCATGCGATAGCCGTTCAGAGTGCCGAGATCAGACACATTTGGAATGTTGAGGTCGAGGTCAAACCGCGTAGCCGATGTTTCTCCCTTTAGGTCGAAGATGCCATTGCCAGTCAATGTTGCCAGACCAACGCCAATATCCAGCTTATCGATCGACCAAGTCGTGTCGCGCAGTGTTCCTTCAATATCGATTAGGAACGGCAATCTGTCCGCCTCAAAGTTTTCCGCACTTCTTAGTAAAGCTCGCACATTGGGCCCACTGGCGCGAAGATCCAGGTTCGCCCAGCGACGTGACACTGGCATACCGAGTTCGAAATCAAGATCGACGCTGCCGGTTGCGCGCACCAACTCAACGTTGTCGAACCTGAGAACATCAGGTGGGAAACTGACGCTCCCCGATAAATCGTAAGGCCCTGGCGTTACGTCAAAGGCGCCGAATTGCTCGATGATCTCGGTGAACGCTGTACCACGCGCGGCAAAATTGAATCGGCTGCCGACAATGTTGCGTCGCGGCACTAACAGACCATCGATCTCCAAATCCGAGGATCCAACCTTGCCGCTAACTTCGCGAAAGCGATAGCCATCATCACGAATCTGCAACTGCCCGTCCAATGAATACGGTTGCATCGGCACGCCCTTGTTCGCCGCAAAGGCACCAATCAAGTCTGCGAGGCTGGCGCCGTTAACCCGGAACTCAAAGTCCGATCCCAGCAGCCCGCGAACTGGCTTGATCAGCCCATCCACTTCGATCTCTATTTCATTCAACCTTACCGACAGCGAATCGCGGCTACGAATGCCATCAGGACCATAGTCGGCGCTGCCACGAATCTCGATGGGTTCGTCCGGTAATCGCTTCACGCCATAGGCTGAGCCAATATCCAAAAGACTGTCGCTTTGCAGCTCGAAGTTCAGACTTGAATTGTAAAAATCCGGTGCATCGCCAATCTTGCCATCAGCGTGCACACGGGCCAGCGAAGTCTGCAGATCAAGGTTTAACAGCTCCAGGCCATCACCCGCGACATCCAAAGTTAACCCCATTGAAAAGGGGCCTGTTGCCGAGCCCGGAAGGTTGAAAACATCGCGAAATCGTTCAATGTCGGGGCCATCGACTTGCAGTTTCATCACACCTTCGTCGACCTTCGGAAATTCCGGCAGCCTCGCCGAGAGACCGAAGCGGGCATCGCCAAATACCATATCTCCTTTCTTGATGGTGAATATCTTGCCCTGCCGCGCAGCATTGATATTAACCATGAATGGTGTCGATCGAGTTTGCTTGATACCGAGGGCCTGCAGGATCGGACCAACGTCTGAGCCAGATGCGAGCAGCTTTAGGTCGATCTGATCGAGATCGCGCAAATCGGAGAGTTCGCCGGTCACTTCAACTTCAAGACGTCCGACGGGTCCGGCGAAATCCAGAACAAGAGGCCCCTGTTCCATCGGCGTCAATGAACCCACGAGATCAATTTCGCCGCTCCCTTCCTGGGCCACGCCCAACAGGTGAAACACATCATTAATGTCTGGCGTGCTGGCATTGAAATTGATTTGTGGACGGAACGGACTAAGCAGATCATCGATGTATCCGTCTGCGCTAACGGTGAGGGTGTCCAGTCTCGCACCAAGATCAAATTGCACATCTTTCCTGAGCAACAGGGCGCTCCGGGTACCCAACTCACCATCGATTTTTATGATCCGCTCGTTCAGCGTGCCTTCTACAGAAATCTGCAGGAAGTCATCGTCACGATGTTGCTGCCTGAAATGATCCAGAACCAAAACCAGCGGTGATGCGCGCTCCGGCGCATCGTAAACCAACTGCACATCGTCGATATCGATCTGCTTGAAGACAACTCCCTTGTTCTTCTTGGCTGGCTGCTTTTCGGCAGCATCATCGGGCCGCTCCAGCATCACCCAGTTGGGTTGACCTTCCGCTGGTGTCTCCAGAAAAAACTCAGCTTCATCAAGATCGATCAGGTCGACAGTGATCGGACCGCTCAACAGTGAGCGAAGATTAAGGACGACCTCGATACGCCCAACTGAAATCATGTCGGACTTATCAGACCAGTCTGCGTTGCTAATGCTAACGCCTTCGGCGATGATCGAACTGCTTGCAGCGACGTCTATGTGAAGCGGGCCGTCAATTGAGATCTCGCGACCGGTTTTTTCGCTGGCCCAACGTTCGATTTGTGGCTTAAAGCTGCCGAGATCGACCAGCAGCAGCCAGCCGACCACCAGCACCACGAGTGCCAGAAGCCCAAAGCTCGACCAGAATGCGATTCTTCGCCAGCGCACACCGCCCCTCAGTATTATTCTTATTCGCTGTTTGCTTGTTGCGTAAATGCCGGTTATTGGCTTGCTACTTGCCTGTTACTTGCCTGGCCCACTTTACAACGTTTCTTACCCTCGGTGCTGACAGGTCATATGCTTCATCAAAACTTACCCAGCGCCACTCGTGGTGTTCCGGCTCGCCGGTCTCGGGGGACAGGCCCATGACGACCTCAGCTGTATCTGTCCTGCCCAGGAAATAGCGTGCCGTCTTGCCACGACTATACGGACCAGTATCGAGAAAGCGGTCGCCCCATTCCATGTCGATGTCCGCTATGCCGGTTTCTTCGCCTACTTCGCGTACGGCTGCCTCAACCGGCTCTTCGCCATCTTCACGCAATCCTTTCGGGAAGTCCCAGTGGTGATAGGCCCGCAGCATTAACGTGTGGCAACTGTCATCTGCCTCCCTGACCAGTACGAAGCCGCAGGACAATTTCTCCTCTATTGTCATGCGGCTCTTAGCACATCAACCGGCGGTGAATTCACCGCGCTGCGTGCGGCTATGAAACCACTCATACATACGATCAAGACGCCGGCGATGATGCCTGCAACCCATAGCCAGGGGTTGAAGACGTAGGGCAGTTCGAATAGCTGCACTGCGACGATTGCCGCCAGTATGGAAGCGCCGGCGGAAGCCAGCACTCCGGCGGCAAGCCCGAGGGCACCAAACTCTGTCATTACCCCGGCAAACACTGTACGTTTCGGCGCCCCAAGCGCCCGCAACATGGCGCTTTCGAAGCGACGCTCGTCAATTGTTGACTGCACCGCAGCAAACAGTACCGCTATGCCTGCCGCCAGCGTAAACGCGAATACTGCCTGCACGGCCAGGCTGGCCTTATCGATGATGCCGCGTACTTGCTGCAAAATGGCATCAATATCAATCACCGAGATGCTCGGGTGCTTACGCACGAGCGACACCAGGACCGACTTATCTGCCTGCGGCAAACGCAACGCCGATATGTAGGTCGTCGGCATATTGTCCAAGGCGCCAGGTGACAAGACCATGAAGAAATTGGGTTTGAAGGAGTCCCAATTCACACGCCGGATACTCGCGATCGTCAGCTCAACATCTTGCCCTGCAATTCGGAAGACGATCTTGTCGCCCAGACTGAGACCTGTCTCGATTGCCGCCTCTTCCTCAACGGACACTAGCGGCGGACCGGCATAATCTTCGCCCCACCATTCACCTTCAATAACCTCGTTGCTGGCAGATAGCTTTCCTGCAAATGACAGGTTAGCCTCGCGATTTGCCATCCACTCACCGCCGGGGTCCGGATACTCGCGAGTCTTGACGTCCTCGCCATTGATGGTCGACATACGTGCCCGGACCATCGGCACGAACTCCGGTGGAACCACGCTCGCAGCTTCGAAAATACCTGCCACCGATTCAAGTTCATGCGGTTGAATATTAATCATGAAATGATTCGGCGCGTCAGCATCGATCGTCTGGCGCCAACCTTGCAACAGGTCAGTACGCACGATGGTCAGTAACAATAACATTGTCAGGCCGAGCCCGAATGCGACAACCTGGACAGCGCTGGCACGGCCGCGACGCGCCACATTCGCAAGCCCGTAGCGCCAGGCAACACCTACACCCGAACGAAAACGACCCATGCTGGCGACCAGCAAACGGCCAACAACGTAAAGTGCTGCCGCGATCACGACGATACCGACGAGCAGGATAAGCAACATGCGTGCGTCACCGACCGCGCGATACAGAAGTGCGGCAACGGCTGCCAGGGACAGACCGGCGACCAGCAGCCTCGACGGCGCGGGCGGCATCATATCGTGCCGAAGAATTCTGAGTGGCGGCGTATTACGCAGCTGTAGTAACGACGGCAATGCGAATCCAACCAGCAGTACCATCGCGCTGCCGCTGGCCAGGACAATCGGCATAGGCCCAACCGGCGGCAAATCTGCAGCTATGATGTCAGCCAACATCCAGGCCAGCGCCTCCTCTGCGGCGTAACCAACAACGCTGCCGATAACCACGCCAAGCATACCCAGCATGATGAGTTGCACGGTGGCCACCGAGATAACGAACTTCTGCGTTGCGCCTAGACTCTTCATCAGCGCCACCGTATCCATGCGCCGATGTGCGAAGCGACGGGCAGACATCGACACCGCTACTGCGCTGAGCAGCAGGCTGATGACAGCAGTCAGTGACAGGAAGCGTTGTGCCCGGTCGGCAGCATTGTAGGCACGCTCACTACTCTCCTCCCTGTTCGACGCGCGGATAGCATCTGGAAGCTCGTCTTCAATCGATGCGAAAAACTCATCCACGTCATCGTCATTGCCTGCGACGAGCAAGGCATAGCGCACGCGACTGCCCTCGCCGATCAGCTTTGTGTCCGGAATGTCCGCGACGTTTACCAGCAGCGACGGCGCAAGAGATGCGAAACCCACAGACTGGTCGGGACGATAGGTCAGAACTGCCGATACCAGCATTGATGTTTCGCCGACCAGTACGTGGTCACCAACGTCAGCATCAACCCGCGCGAGAAATGCGCCGTCAGCCCAGACCTCACCGCGTGCTGGAATAGAGTCGACTGTGCGCTGTTCGCCAAATAGTGTATCTGAGACGCGCACCGCGCCCCGCAATGGGTAACTGTTGCTAACCGCCTTGATCGTAGCCAGAGCACTGAGATCGCCTGCAAATACCACGCTGGGGAATGTTTGCGTATGGGCTGTATCCAGATTGAAAGCCTGTGCTTCGTCGCGCCAGGCGTCGGGAACCGGGTCCTGCGAGCGCAGCCGCAAATCGGCTGCAAGTACTTCGTTAGCCTGCCGCGCGACAGCCTTGCCAATGCGATCAGTCAGAAAGCCGACTGCAGTCAGAACCCCGACGGCTAGTGCTACGGCCGCCAGTAGCACAATCACCTCGCCAGAGCGAAGCTCCCGACCGAAACTACGGACTGCGAAAGCAATCGACTTCATGCGCTGCCCTTGCTGTCGTCTACCAGACGACCACTATCCAGCGTTAGCACCCGATCGCAACGCTGTGCGAGTGACAAGTCATGCGTTACCAGCACCAGGGTTGTCGACGACTCCTGGTTCAACTCAAACATCAGGCTCATGATGTTGCTGCCAGTGCGACTGTCCAGATTGCCGGTTGGTTCATCCGCGAAGAGCACGGCGGGCTCCGTCGCAAATGCTCGGGCGATAGCGACCCGCTGCTTCTCGCCGCCGGAAAGTTGCGCCGGATAATGGCTCCAACGCTCATTTAATCCGACTTGCTCAATAATTGCCTGCGAAGCCGTACGCGCATCTGCGGCACCGGCGAGCTCCAGCGGCAACATGACGTTCTCCAGCGCATTCAGAGACGGCACCAGGTGAAACGACTGAAACACGAAACCGACACTTTCCGCCCGCACCCGGGCACGCCCGTCTTCATCGAGTTCACCAAGATTATGACCATTAAGGTCGACATGACCCGCTGTCGGCAAATCCAGACCCGCCAGCAATGCCAGTAATGTTGATTTACCTGCACCAGACGGCCCAACAACGGCAACAGATTCACCGCTTTTTATCGAAAAACTAACCTCCGAAAGAATGGTCAGATGACCCTCCGGACTGCTAACCTGTTTACTAATTCCGCAGGCCTCAAGGACCGTAGAACCATTGTCTGAATTTTTATCCATGCGTCGTATTCTTGTCCTGTTGTTGTTGCTGGCCGGCACGCAGGCTTTTGCCAACGAAGAGCCGACTGTGCTCGTACTCGGTGACAGCCTCAGCGCCGGCTACGGTATAGACGTTGACCAAACCTGGACCGCTTTGTTGCAAGAAAGGCTGAAAGAACAAGGGTACGAACATC
>JBPCXZ010000039.1:0-11004 GCA_051008055.1 Woeseiaceae bacterium | reverse complement strand
ATGGTGCACGTCGCCAGTGAAATGCAGCGGCAGAATTTCGAGCTGCCGTTATTGATTGGTGGTGCGACGACATCGCCGGCGCATACAGCAGTAAAAATCGAGCCGAAATATGAGGGTCCCGTTCTATACGTTAAGGACGCGTCACGCTCCGTTGGTGTTGCACAAGCGCTGATCGAGCCGCGTACACGGGACGCGCTGGTCAGTAAAGCGCGTAAAGACAATGCACGGCGCCGCGAGCAGCACTCGAAGAAAAAACGACTGGCCCCGCAGTTATCCATCACTGATGCGCGTGGCCGCCGCCACAAGTGTGATTGGACGGACTACGTTCCACCGGTGCCAACGTTTCAGGGGACGAAGGTCCTGCAGGACATCAATCTGGACGAACTGCGCAACTACATCGACTGGATGCCGTTTTTTAACGCCTGGGAATTCCACGGCAAGTTTCCGAATATTCTGAGCGATGCGACGGTCGGTGAGGCGGCGAGTTCTCTTTATGCCGATGCGACGGCAATGCTGGACCAGATTATTGCCGAACAGTGGTTGCAGGCGAAGGCGGTATTTGGTTTTCACCCGGCAAATTCCGACGGTCACGATGACTTGCTCGTCTACGCCAACGAACAGCGCGACGATTCCATCATGCGCTTGTGCCATTTGCGACAACAGCGCAGCAAGGCCGCTGGCCAGGCGCAGAACTGTCTCGCGGACTACGTAGCTCCGGCGTCCAGCGGCAAAGCCGACTATGTTGGAGTCTTCGCGGTAACAGCCGGCATTGGCATCGAAGAACATGTGGCGCGCTTTGAAGCAGAGCACGATGACTACAGCGCAATCATTCTGAAGGCGTTGGCCGATCGGCTGGCAGAGGCATCAGCGGAGTACCTGCACGAGCGCGTGCGCAAAGAATTCTGGGCTTATGCGCGACAGGAAGATCTCTCGAACGAAGAGCTGATCAAAGAGGCCTACACCGGCATTCGACCAGCACCGGGCTACCCAGCGTGCCCGGATCACACTGAAAAGGCGAAGCTCTGGGAGTTGCTCGACGTTGAGGCAAATATCGGGTTGCGACTGACCGAGTCATACGCCATGTACCCAACGGCCGCTGTCAGCGGCTTCTATTTTTCGCATCCTGAGGCGCGTTACTTCGCGGTCGGCAAAATTGACAGCGATCAGTTAGAGTCATACGCAGAACGAAAAGGCATGAGCCGTGTCGAAGCGGAGCAGTGGCTAATGCCAAACCTGGGATATGAACCAAATGCTGCAGACGTTGCGTAATACGACTCTACTTTTACTACTCACATTCTTATTCTCAGATTCCAGCTTTGCTGATGCCTACGCCGAGGCTCGCGCCGAAGTTATCGCAGCCTACCAGGCTGAGGATTATGCGGCGATGCAGGCCGCTGTCGAGAAATCTCTACTGGCTCGACCCGGCTATCACGGAGCGCTGTTCAATCTCGCCTTTGCCAAGGCACTTAGTGAAGACTTCGCAGGCGCTCTAGAGATCTTCGAAGGTCTGGTCGCGTCGGGTGTCGACTACGGAGTCGACGAGATGGAAGAATTCGTCGCGCTGAAAGAGCTGCCTGGTTGGTCTGACTATGCGGCCTCAGTAAAGGCATTGAATGAGCCGGTGGGCGACGCCACTGTGGCATTCGAATTCCCGTCCGGCGACTACATTCCTGAAGGCATCGCAATGTTCGGTAATGATCTGCTGCTTGGCAGTATTCGCTACGGCAATATCGAACGCATCGGCCAGCAGCCGGCGACGTTGGCAACGCCTGAAGACAGTGGTCATTGGAGCGTGTTCGGTATGCGTATCGGGCCCGACGGCGGCCTGTGGTATGCCAGCGCCGCGGTTCCCGAGTTCTCCGGGATCAACGAAGTCAACGCTGGTCTCACAGGTCTGTTTCGCTACGACTTTCACTCGGGTGAGACGAACGTACGAGCGGTTTTGCCCAAGGGCGAACAAGGAATGGTGCTCGGCGATTTCGTATTTGCCGATGATGACACGATCTATGCGACCGAGAGCCTGACCGGTGCGTTGTACCGGTATTCGTTGCCAGACGACGAGTACACCCAGGTTGTTGCGCCCGGCCGACTACGTTCAATGCAAGGGCTGGTCCTCGATCAAAGCGGTGACTATCTATACGTCGCCGATTACGTCGGCGGCCTGTTCCGGGTTCAGCTCGACGACTATTCGGTAGAGCGTGTGACTGCAGACGATTCGATCAACCTGTTCGGCATCGACGGCCTGTATCGGCGTGGCAACGAGCTAATCGCTATTCAGAACGGTATCCGGCCGCATCGTGTGGCTGCGTTCACGCTCGGCCAGGACGGAGTGACCGTAGCTGGCGCCAGAGTTTTGGCAAGAAACTTGCCGCAGTTTGACGAACCGACGCTGGGCATTGTGGCCGGGGACGAGTTTTTGTTCGTGGCGAATAGTCACTGGAACCGCTTTGATCGAAAGGGCGGCTTGCCGGAAGGTTTGACAGGTCCGATTATTCTCCGGCTAGCCCTCTAGAAATGGCTCTCTAGGCCCGGGCGCAGCTCGGGCAATCTGATCGTTTGCGGATCTCGATACTTCTAAAACTGCCGTCGCCTGCATCATAGAGCTGCAGCCGACCGCGCGGTGACTCCAGGCCGGCCAGGTACTTCAACGTTTCGACACCCATCAAAGTACCGATGACGCCGGGAACTGGCGCGAGCACGCCGTTGCCCGCGCAATTTTCCAGCGTCTCGTCTGCATCTTCGTACAGGCAGCGATAACACGGCGACGTGTCGTAATCGGGACCGAACACAGCGAGTTGTCCTTCAAGCCGAATAGCAGAGCCTGAAACCAGGCAGCGGCTTGCTGCAACGCAGGTGTCGTTCACCAGGAACCGGGTAGCGAAGTTGTCACAACCGTCTACGACCATGTCGACATCGTCGACCGCGCTTGCCATTCCCGCCGCATCGAGTCTTTCATCGATGACCGAAACCTCGATATCGGGATTCATCGTCGTCAGCCGAGACGCCGCAACATCCGCTTTTGGTTTGCCTACGTCTTCAGGCCCAAACAGGACCTGGCGACCGAGGTTGGTTGCATCGACGGTATCGAAGTCATTCAGGACAATGTGGCCGACGCCGCTGGAGGCAAGATAACTGGCGGCGGCGCAACCAATGCCGCCAACCCCTATTAGCAGTACGCTGGATTCCGCAAACCGCTGCTGGCCGGTCTCACCAACCTGCGACAGTGCGAAATGACGCGCGTGTCGGCTCACTAGTCGACTGAAACTTCCAGGATGGTGACGGTCTCGACTGGAACATCCTGGTGCCCGCCTGAATTTCCGGTCTGGACGGCGGCAATCGCATCAACGATGTCCATGCCGTCGCTGACCTTGCCGAAAACGGCATAGCCAAAGTCACGACCGCCGTGATTCAGGAAATCGTTGTTATTCAGGTTAATAAAAAACTGCGACGTCGCGCTGTCGACCACGCCCGTGCGTGCCATCGCCAGTGTGCCGCGATCATTCTTCTCGCCATTGTCCGCTTCGTTCTTGATTGGGTCGCGGGTGGCTTTGCTGTTCATGTCCGCATCCATACCGCCGCCCTGGATCATGAAGTTGGGAATTACGCGGTGGAAAATCGTGCCGTCAAAGTGGCCGTCGGTTACATACTGGCGGAAGTTTTCGCAGGAGATTGGTGCTTTCTCGTCAAATAATTCGACTGAAATATCGCCATGGTTGGTCTTAATCGTGATCATTTTTACTCGCTTTAGGTCTTGCAGATGTCATTCGTGGGTGGCCAGCGTAATCGTCAATGCAGGCGATGTCACGCCATCCATGTGCGTTCAGAATAGTGGCAACGGCATCGCGCTGGTCGTTACCGTGTTCCAGCAGCAGTAATCCATCGTCAGTGATAATCGCGGCGCAGTCGCGCGCCAATTGTCTAATCGCGTCCAGTCCGTCTGCGCCTGAGGTCAGTGCAATGTCGGGCTCGGCCGCCAGCGCCTGCAGCGCGGCATCATCCTCTGCAACATATGGCGGATTTGAAACAATGACGCGAAATGCCTGATCGGCGACCGGCGCTGTCCAGTCCCCCTCAACGCAGATCACATTGGCGAGCTCCAGCGTGAGCGCATTGTTTTTCGCAACGGCCAGCGCATCTGCGCTGGCATCTACGGCGGTAACGAAGCAGCCGGGCCGTTCTTTGGCTATCGCCAGCGCGATGGCGCCACTACCTGTACCAAGATCAAGAATGGCCCAATCGGCCTTGCGCGGGATTTCGCGCAAGGCGTGGTCGACCAGCAGCTCGGTCTCAGGTCGCGGCACGAGGGTTGCTGGCGAGACCTGCAGTTCGAGCGACCAGAACTCCTTACTACCGGTGATGTATGCCATTGGCATGCCGGCAAGCCGCCTGGTTACCGTGTCATGGAGCCGCTGCAGCGCCAGTTCATCGAGTTCTTCTTCCGGATGGGCGAACAGGTAGCTGCGCGGCATGTTGATGCTGCGGGCGACCAGAATTTCCGCATCGAGGCGCGCAGAATCGCTGCTCACAGCGAGCCGAGATGCGACGTCGGTAATCGCAGCGGCAATGGAAGTTGTCTCGGTTGTTGACGGCATCGGTATGAAGCGGAACTATACGCGCATGAGAGTCTATTCCAATATCCTAGAAATGGTCGGCCAGACGCCGATGCTTGAGGCGAAACGTCTGGATACCGGCCCCTGTCAACTGTTCCTGAAGCTCGAACTCATGAATCCGGGCGGCTCTGTTAAAGACCGCATCGGTATTTCCATGATCGAGGAAGCTGAGCGCCGCGGCGAGATCAAGTCGGGTGACTTGCTGGTCGAGGCGACGGCCGGCAACACGGGCATCGGACTGGCGCTGGTCGCGGCACAAAAAGGCTACCGGTTGTTGTTGGTGATTCCGGACAAGATGAGCCAGGAGAAGATCTTTAATCTGCGGGCCATGGGCGCGGAAGTGGTGCTCACTCGTTCGGATGTGGCCAAAGGTCATCCCGAGTACTACCAGGACCTGGGCCGGTCTATTGCCGAGGAGCAGGGTGCCTACTTCATCAACCAGTTTGGCAATATGGACAATCCGTTGGCGCACGAGCAGACCACGACACCGGAAATCCTCGAACAAATGGACGGCAAGGTTGACGCTATCGTGCTCGGTGTGGGGTCAAGCGGCACCGTTAGTGGAATGTGCAAATACCTGAATGAGCATGCGCCAGATGTTGAAGTTATTCTCGCAGACCCGGTCGGGTCGATCCTGGCGGAATACATCAATACCGGTCATTTGAGTGACAAGAGCAGCAGCTGGCTGGTCGAGGGCATCGGCGAAGACTTTATTCCGGATATCGCCGATTTTTCGCGCGTCACCAAGGCCTACCCGATCAGCGATGCCGAGTCATTTGATGCGGCGCGCAATCTATTGAAGACTGAAGGCCTGCTGGCCGGTTCGTCGTCGGGAACCTTGCTGGCGGCCGCGCTCAAGTACTGCCAGGAGCAGACTGAGGCGAAACGAGTTGTGACGTTTGCCTGCGATACCGGCAACAAGTATCTGTCGAAACTCTACAACGACTTCTGGATGGAAGATCAGGGTTTTATCACACGCGAGCAGCATGGTGACTTGCGCGATCTTGTCGGTCGGCCGCATGGCGAGCGCGCAACGATAACGGTGGGCCCGAAGGATGTTTTGACGACCGCACACAACCGCTTGCGCAACGCTGGCTTCTCCCAGCTACCAGTAATGGATGACGGCAAGCTGGTCGGCATTGTGACTGAAGATACGATTATTCAGCACGCTTTCGGCAAGCCGGAACTTATGAATTCGCCGGTCGCTGACGCTATGGAGTCCGCATTCATCAAACTCGACACGTCGACTAGTGTTAACAACCTGGTCGCAATGCTGAGCGTGCAGCCGTACGCCGCTGTTCTTGATGGCGACGAGTTCGTTGGTTTGATTACGCGCTCCGACGTTCTGAACTACCTGCGCCGGCAGATCTAGACTACTCGTCGAGGGTGGCTAGCTGGTCGGCCTGGTATTCGCTGGTCAACGGATCGATGACCTGGTTGAGGCCGCCTTCGAGCACTTCATCGAGTTTGTACAACGTCAGGTTGATGCGGTGGTCGGTGACCCGGCCCTGCGGATAGTTGTACGTTCGGATTCGCTCTGATCGATCGCCTGACCCAACCAACAATTTTCTCTGCTGCGCCTGTTCCGTAGCTTGTGCAGAAACCTCGGCATCAAGTAGTCGAGCCTGCAATAAACTCATCGCTCGAGCTTTATTCTTGTGCTGTGATCGCTCGTCCTGACACTCAACGACAATGCCGGTCGGCAAGTGCGTTAACCGCACAGCGGAATCGGTCTTGTTGACGTGCTGGCCACCGGCACCGGAGGCGCGATAGGTATCTACCCGCAAGTCTGCCGGGTTTATCTCTTCCTCCTCGACCTCGTCCGGCTCAGGCAATACGGCAACTGTGCACGCGGACGTATGAATTCGGCCTTGAGATTCTGTCGCCGGCACCCGTTGCACGCGATGTGCGCCGGATTCAAACTTCAGGTTGGCAAATATGCCGTTGCCCGTCACCCGGCTGATAATTTCCTTATAACCGCCGTGCTCGCCTTCGCGCTCGCTCAGGATCTCGACATTCCAGCCTTTGGCTTCGGCAAACTTGGAGTACATGCGAAACAGGTCGCCCGCGAAAATCGCAGCCTCGTCACCACCGGTGCCGGCGCGTACTTCGAGATACACATTGCTGGAATCATGCGGATCGGGAGGAATTAGCGACTTTTGCAGCTCTAGTTCAAGCGCCTCGCTTTGCGTTGTTGCGGACTGCAATTCGTCCTGGCCCATCTCCCGAACCTCGGGGTCGCTGTCAGCGACCATTTCCTCAGCTGCGGCAAGGTCTTTCTGCAAAGTCAGAAATTCGGCGAACAAGTTGACGATGGGTCCGATGCGAGCGTATTCCTGGGATAAGTCTCTATACCGGTTCTGATCATTGATGACGTCCGGCTCGGCCAACAGACCTTCGAGCTCCTCGTGGCGGTCGCGTACCGCCTCCAGCTTGTAACGGATCGACTCCTTCACGAAGAGTCATCCTTATCGAGGTCGAACAGTATCCGCGCGGCCTCGATTATTTCCTCGTTGGATGCCTCGCCAGCTTCACGCAGCCGTACACTGGGACTGTGCAGCATCTTTTTCATCATCGAGGCAGTTGCATACTCGATCGCGTCCTCGGCGCTCATACCGCTCGCCATGCGCCTGCGCGCCTGTGCTGCCACCTCATCGCGAATCGACTGCCCGCGAGTGCGTAAGGATGTGATGATCGGGTTCGCCTCTTTCGCGCGTTCCATGCTCGTGTAGCGGTTAATTTCATCGTCCAGGATTTTGTTGGCGTCTACGGCGGCGGCCTCGCGACTGCCCTGACCGTCGAGGATAACCTTTTGCAGGTCATCAATGCTGTAGAGGTAAACATCGTCGAGCTCGGCGACTTCCTGTTCGATGTCGCGCGGTACCGCGATATCCACTGCAAAAATCGGCTTGCGCTTGCGCAGTCGAATTGCCGCGTCCATCTGCAAACGCGTCACGATCGGTTCGTCGCTGGCGGTTGAACTAATGATGATGTCGGCCTCGGGCAGTGTGCCCTCGAGCTCCGACAATGGTACGGCGTAGCCGCCAAACTGGCTGGCCAGGTGTTTTGCCCGATCCAGGTCCCGATTGGCGACGAACAGGCGCCCAATATCCTTCGCGTCCAGATGCTTTGCGACAAGTTCGATAGTCGTACCTGCGCCAATAAGCAGGGCTGTATGTTGCGAGAAGCCGGCAAAGAATTGCTGTGCCAGGCTGACGGCCGCGGATGCAACCGAAACCGGGTTTGCGCCGATTTCGGTTTCCGTGCGCACTTTTTTGGCGACCGAAAACGTATGTTGAAACAGAGTGCCGAGCTGCGTGCCAAGCGAGCCGACCTGTTTCGCGTCGCGCACCGCATCTTTCAGCTGGCCAAGGATTTGCGGTTCACCGAGCACCATGGAATCCAGGCCACAAGCGACCCGGAATATGTGCCTAATTGCTTGCTCTTCATCAAGCGAGAACAAGCTGTCCGCGAAGGCCGGGTCGAGGTTACCTTCATTATGTAGCCAATCCTGCAGCGCTTCGCGTCCGCCGTCGTTGGTGATTACATAAAACTCTGTGCGGTTACAGGTAGAAAGCATCACCGCTTCGTCGATGCCGTCTATTTGTTGCAGGCGCGCGAGGGCCCGGCCTATCTCGTCTCCCGCGAAAACAACTTGTTCGCGTACTTCGACAGGTGCCGTGGTATGGTTCAGCCCGAGAATTTGCAGCCGCATAGTTGATAATTGTATGCGAACTGATGACTCAGTTCCTTGTCTCTGTTACTTATGCACCGCAATGCGGCCAATTATTGATTGAATCGAAGAGACCGAATGCACCAAATCCACAGAATTTTGACTGCCTTTTTGCTGTTGGCGGCAGTAACGCTCGTTTCTGCACAGCAGGTTCGAGCCGATAGCAGCGATGGTATTGAAGCTGCGGGCCACCTTATTGAAGGTGAAAATGCGCTGCAGGCTGGCGAATACCTGAAGGCGTCTGAGGAGTACCGCAAGGCAGCGGAGCTCAGCGACAATGTCGAGGTTGCACGAAAGGCCACCCTGATCGCCCTGCGACTTGGTTTTAACGACGAAGCGCTGCTTTCTTCCGAGCGCTGGATTGAACTCGATCAGCAAAATGACGAGGCGCGCATCCTGAATGCGCAGCTGCTACTGCGCACAGGCGATATTCGTGGCGCGCGACGCGCGATAGAAAAACTTATCGGTACGGACGACGAGAACGCCGACCGCAAGCTTTTGTCACTGCTGCCGATATTGTCGGACGAAGACCCGCAGGATGCGGATGAGCTGATGCGCGACCTTGCCAAGCGTTACAAAGATTCCGCAGCGGCACTTTATGCCACCGCTGTTATGGCGTTGCAGGCAGGAGACGCGCAGTACGCCATGGAGAAGGCGGAACTGGCAAATGAGATTGAACCCAACTGGTTGAAGCCAAGGTTGGTCTATAGCCGGGCGTTAATGCTGGACGGTCAGACTGAACGAGCGATCGAGTACACCGCCGACATCATCAGTGATAACCCCAATGCTGATGCGGACGCGCGTATGGAACTCGCCTTGATCTACATGTCAGCGGGCCGCAATGACGATGCGCTTAGTCAGGTGAACCAGATTCAGCTGGAGCAGCCTGGGCGATTTGATGCGCTACGATTGATGGGCATCATCAATTATCGCGAGAACAACCTCGATGCTGCGCAGAGCGATTTTGAAGACCTGCTTGCAAGCGGCAATTACACGATGGATGCGTTTTTCTACCTGGCGAGAATTGCGGATTTTCGCGGCGATAACGACCGTGCCGTGAAATTCTATGCGCAGGTTCGTGAAGGCCAGAATGCGGTGACGGCACAACGGCGCGCCAGTGCAATAGTCGCTATTCAAATGGAAGAACCGGACGAAGCGCTGCATCAGCTGGATCTGTTTGCGGAGCGGAATCCCGAGTTTGCTGTCGATATGGTGGTTGCAAAAGCGCAATTGTTGGCTGCATTGGAGCGCAACGAGGAAGCGTTGATAGTTTACGGCAAGGCGCAGCAGTTTCGTCCCGACAGTGAAGCAATCGCGCTTGGCAGGGCGTCCTTGATGTTGAATATGGACCAGCTCGACGAGTCGATCGAGGCCTATGAAGAGGCAGTCAAACGCTGGCCGGACAGCCCGACGTCGCTGAACGCACTTGGCTATACCCTGGCGGATCGCACCGACAGGTATTCCGAGGCCGAAAAGCTCATTCGTAAAGCACTGCGCTATGATCCTGAGAGCCCGGCGATAATAGATAGCCTCGGGTGGGTGTTGTACAAGCGTGGCAAATATGAACAAGCGCTGGAACAACTCGAAATCGCTTATAGTCGGTTTCCTGATCAGGAAGTGGCGGCACATCTGGTCGATGTGCTATCGGAATTGGATCGCGATGAAGATGCGCTCGAATTATTGGTTTCGGCGGAGACCCTCAGTCCTAATAGCGAGCTTTTGAAAGATGTTCGCGAGCGCCGCTTCCCTGAAGCCGAATAAGACCCGCTGGTCCTTAGCGCTAATCTGCGCGGTCACCCTACTTGCAGGCTGCGCGAGTCGGCCTGTCACACAACTTCCCGAGCTCACCGACTGGCAGGTCCGCCAGGAAGTCCTGGGCGCAGTTCGCGACTGGGAGTTTTCCGGGCGCATCGCGGTTAGCGCAGGTGACGACGGCTTTAATGGCAAATTGCGCTGGGCGCAAAAAGACGACACATTTCAGGCAACGGTCAGTGGTCCACTCGGAATCGGTACCGTTCGTATTGAAGGAGAGGGCGACGGTGCGGTGCTCACGGACAAGGACGGTGTGCGCACGGAGCTCGAGAATGTCGAACAGGATTTGCTGTACCGATACGGCTGGACCATACCTGTAAAGAGTTTGCGTTACTGGGCACTGGGCATTCCAGACCCCAAGTCAGATGCGCAAACTGAGCTGAATGAGGACAATCAGCTGGCTAGTCTGGAGCAGGGCGGGTGGCTGTTGAGCATCTCCAGCTACAAGGCAAACAGCGGCCAGAGCATGCCAAATCGACTCTCGGCATCGAAATTTGAGACCCGTGTGCGAATCGTCATCGACAAATGGATGTTTTTTGACTAAATTGCGCCGCACACGCAGGGCTTATGTTGGGGCGTAGCCAAGTGGTAAGGCATCGGGTTTTGATCCCGTGTACCGCAGGTTCGAATCCTGCCGCCCCAGCCAACCCTATACAGCCAACCGCCGGTCTACTTTGCGGTCGCGAAGTTTGGTAGGTCTCGTTGAACGGCCCCATGCATTGGCAAAACTATGCTAAGCTTCTGAAGCCGTACAGCGGTGGGGGAGACGGACGATGAGTAGCGAAGCCAAGTCGACCCGCGCCGTCGAAACCCCGGCCTATGACGATCTCGTCGCACGTGGCCATGCGT
>JBPCXZ010000038.1:0-5048 GCA_051008055.1 Woeseiaceae bacterium | reverse complement strand
GATGACTTGCTCAAGAAGGTCATCAGCGACCGCGAGTTCGATCTTTGCTTTCGGCAGGAAATCGACAACATACTCAGCGCCGCGATACAGCTCGGTGTGGCCGCGTTGTCGACCGAAGCCTTTGACTTCGGTCACGGTGATTCCCTGGATACCAATGTCGGCGACGGCTTGGCGCACGTCGTCGAGCTTGAATGGCTTAATAATTGCCGTGATCATTTTCATTGCGAATCCTCCTTCTAAAAGTCAAATGTCTTGCCGATCGTAAAAACGATAGCTTCGTTTTCTTCGCCGGTAAGGTCTTCATTCGAGAACAGCAGGTACACGCCCAGATCGATGTCAGCCACAGTGGCTCCGTAGCCAAGCTCGAAGTACTCTCCTTCGAAGTCCTGGGAGAAGCCTCCGTACTTGCCGTAGAACCCGTTCTTTTCGAGCGTTAGTGCGTAATAGGTGTAATCGCTGGTTGGGCCGTCAAAGTTCTCGTACTCGCCGACTGCAACGTCCAGCGAAAGGATGCCGATGCCGGCGCCAAGATTTATTTCCTCGTAGGTGTCGTCGAAATCACCGGTGTAAAAGTAGCCCGTGTAACCGACACTAAGGTCGACCGGGCCAAGTTCCAGTCCGTAGCCGAAGTAGCCATCGATTTCTATGCCGTCCGGCGCGATGTCGCCACCAACATCCGCTGCCCAGACTCCGGCATAGAAGCCGCCCGCTGCATAATCGACGCCCGCGCTGGCCGAGGACTGTTTCTGGAAGATTCCGCGGTAGTAGTAGTCACTGGCGAAACCGACGTTGACGGAAAAATCCGCGTTAGCTGCGCTTGTTGTCGCGAGAAGTCCGACAAGTAAGGCGGACCGTAAAAAACTTTTCATGATGCTGCTCCGAGTAAAAGGTTATGAGATTCGTCTCTTACAAAGCAGAAACCGTGCCAACATGAATAGTTGTTTTAATAACAGTCACTTAAGAATTTTCGGTGCGAGTGACCGCTCCTTTTTAGAGCACGCCCGCAAGTACGTTGCACCAATCTGGGTCGACTTGCGGATTTCGCTACTGGTGTTTTGCCGAGTACTGCGGTATCAAACGGTCATGAGCAAAACACCTATAGAAGAGCTGGCGAAGAAGTTGGCTGACAGCGTGCCGGACGGTATGCGGACAATGCGTGCAGATCTCGAAGACGGATTCAGAACTGTCTTGCAGTCCGGGCTTAACAAGCTCGATCTCGTGACCCGCGAAGACTTCGAAGTTCAGGAAGCCGTTTTGCAGCGCACGCGAGAGAAACTGGAGGCGCTCGAGAAACGCCTGGAGGAACTGGAGAAATAAACGTCGCGTAAGCCGCGCCTAAGACAATCGGCCAAGGAGGGCCTGTTGAGTCTCGCCATACTAAGAAGTCGTGCCCAATTGGGTAGCGATGCACCGCCAGTAACGATTGAGGTTTTTCTTTCCGGCGGACTGCCCGCATTTTCTATTGTCGGCATGCCGGAGACCGCCGTGCGTGAGAGTAAAGACCGGGTGCGTGGCGCTATCTTAAGTTCCGGTTTCAAGTTTCCGCAGGAACGTATCACCGTCAGTCTCGGACCGGCCGACATGAGAAAGACGGGTGGCCGTTTTGATCTCGCAATTGCGCTTGGCATTTTGGCGGCGGCCAAACAGCTACCAGTAGCGGCATTAGCGGGCATCGAATTTTATGGCGAGCTAGCACTGAGCGGTGACTTGCGTGCAGTGCCCGGTATTCTGCCTGCGGCCCTGAAGGCCGCAGTGGCGAACCACAGCCTGATCGTGCCGAGCGAGAATTCGGCAGAGGCCGCCTTGTGCGAAACCGAAGCGCGGGCGGCATCGTCTCTGCAACAGGTCGCCGCGCACCTTGCAGGATCGGAACCACTGGCAGTACTCGAGCAAATTCGCCCGGTCGTTTCGACCGGCGGTGGCCCCGATCTTACGGACGTGAAAGGCCAGACGCACGCGAAGCGGGCGCTCGAAATAGCTGCTGCCGGCGGGCACAACATTCTGTTTGTCGGGCCACCAGGTACCGGCAAGAGCATGCTGGCGCGAAGGCTGCCGGGAATCCTGCCGCTGATGTCGGAGGCCGAAGCGCTGGAAACTGCCGCGGTCAATTCGGTACTTGGTCGGCCGATAGATCTTAAACACTGGCGCCGCCGACCTTTTCGCTCACCGCACCATACAGCCTCGGCACCGGCACTGGTCGGTGGCGGTGCCGGCCCACATCCCGGCGAAGTTTCGCGGGCGCACAACGGTGTGTTGTTCCTGGACGAGTTGCCGGAATTCAATCGCAATGTGCTGGAGGTGCTGCGCGAGCCGCTGGAGGCAGGCGTGATTACCATCGCGCGCGCTGGGACCCACGCAGATTTTCCGGCGAACTTTCAACTGGTCGCGGCCATGAACCCGTGTCCCTGCGGTTACCTCGGCGATGTTTCCGGCGACTGCGGCTGCAGTGCACAGCGGGTTGCGGGATATCGCGGCAAATTATCGGGACCATTGCTGGACCGGATCGATCTGCACGTCACTGTCGGTCGGCCTTCGAAGCAGGCACTGCGTCGGCACGGGCCGGACGGCGAGCACAATCAAATTGTCGCAGAACGGGTTTCGCGAGCGCGGTCTGTGCAGCTGGAGCGCGGTGGTTTGTGTAACGCCCGACTGCGACCGGTGGACCTGGACGCTTATTGCCAGTTGCAGCCAGCGTGTCTGGCGCTCATCGAACAGGCCGTCGACAAGTTTCGGCTGTCGGCGCGAGCCTATCAGCGCGTCCTGCGTGTCGCTCGAACTATCGCAGACCTGGCAGAGGCAGAAACAATAACGCCCCCGCATATTGCGGAGGCATTAAATTTTAGAACGCTGGATCGTGGACTATGAAGATTCGTCAACCATGTAGCTAACGGCGTCAATGACTTCCTGGTCAGACAGGTCGACACGGCCACCCTTGGGCGGCATGTAGCCGACGCCGGTATAGCCATTAATCGCGTTGCTGTTAAGGGTGTCATTGCCCTTGGCGATGCGTTCTGCCCAGCCAGCAGTGTCACCCAGCACCGGTGCGCCGCCAATGCCAGCACCGTGACAGGCGATGCATGCGGCGTTGTAAACCTGCGGACCGGACATCGCAGTAGCAACCGGTTCCGCGGCTGCCGCAGTTTCAACTTTCGGCGCGGTTGATTCGTGATGTTCACCGGACAGGTAAACTTGTCCAAGCGGCTCAATGCGAGAATTAACCGCTGCCTGATACTCGGCAGCGTCGCGCGTATAAACGCCCTGCGTAAGATCTGCCATTTTCAATGACAGCACGAGGACGGCCAACGCAAATGCGGCGAGGACACCGATGACGATGGAATACACATCGAAGAATTTCTGATCGCGACTCAAGTTCTTGCTCCGGAGTTGTAGCTCTAGTTATACCGGGCGGCTGGCCCGTGTTGTGGCGGGCGATTATATAACAAGTGTAAGGTTTGGTGTGGTCATGACGGCGGAGAATGGCGTGTTGCGGTGGATACTGTTGATAAGTGCGCTGATTCTGGCCTCGCAGGCCAGCGCCGACGAGGCGCAGGCGCCGCAGAAGGTCTTGTTCGTTGGTAACAGCTTCACCTACTACAACAACAGCCTGCATAACCGTTACCAGGCGCTTCGCACGGCGGCTAATGGCGGCGAGCGATATGGTCGCGTCCGCACCGTGACGATCTCCGGCGGGCGGCTGCCAGAGCACACATCTGGCCTGCAGCAGCAGCTCAATGGTGATGACTGGGATATCGTCGTTCTGCAAGGCCACAGCCTGGAGCCGATATCGGAAAACACTGCTGAGCCATTTCGTGAAGCAGCGCGCAGCTATGCGTCCGACATACGAGCAGACGGCGGCGAACCCGCGTTCTTCATGACCTGGGCCTACTCAGGAATCCCCGAGATGACGCAAGAGCTCGACGACGCATACACGTCGATCGGGAAAGAGCTCGATGCACAGGTAGTGCCGGTTGGCCGCGCGTTTGCGAATGCCCGGGCGGCCCGGCCGGAACTCGAACTGGTGCTGCCTGACAGAAAGCACCCTACGCTGGCAGGGACTTACCTTGCGGCGTGCACGTTTTTTGCAGCATTACATGGTGAGACACCGTTGGGTGTCGACTATACGGCGGGGTTGAATGAGGACAACGCGCGATTCCTGCAGCAAGTCGCCTGGGAAAGTTGGCAGGAATACCGGGGCGATTAATCGACCGCCGTTTGTGCGTCATGCTTTAGTCGCATGACCCTAGCGCGACTGACGTGCAGCAAATCACTGATCTTGAGTATTAACGAATCTTCGTATTTGTCGAGTTCGCCATCGGCGTATGCAACCTGCCACAGCATGCCAATGATGCGAGTTTTCTCTTCTTCGTCGAGGTGTTTGTGCAGCTCGCTCGTGAATTCATACGCCGAGATCAGGTCATCCGCTTTGTCGCTGGCCAGGTTTACGAGTTCGGCCGCATCCTCCGGATCGAGATCGAAATGCGACTCGACCAGCTGCAATACCCGGTCAAACTCACTCTCCTCGAACACGTGGTCGGCGCGTGCAACGTCGATCATCAAAACCGCGGTCGCAAGGCGTAAGGCCGCCGCGCGATCGTCGCCCGTCTCGCTATCTGCGGCCGGCGTGCTGATTGCGCTGCTAACTTTGTCGAGAATTTTCCTGATCAATGGTTTTGCACTCTTCCAAGGTGTCATCGGGAGTATGATCTTGTTTGGACAAGACAGTTGCAAGATTGATCCGGAGAATTTGAGGAAATGAGCGGTGATGCTGATCTGCAGCCAACTCTGATTGGCGAGCGTGTGATTGTGCGTCCGGTCGAGGCAGCCGATTGGGACGGCATGTTCGCGGCGGCTTCGGATCCGGAGATCTGGGCGTTACATCCGGAGTCGGATCGCTACCAGGAAGATGTATTTCGACGCTACTTCGATGGTGCGCTTGACTGCGGGTCTGCGTTCGCTTTTGTCGCTAAAGACAGCGGCGAAATAATCGGTTCGAGCCGATTCTACGGTCACGACGAAGCTGCCAGCGAGATAGAAATCGGTTGGACGTT
>JBPCXZ010000037.1:0-3579 GCA_051008055.1 Woeseiaceae bacterium | reverse complement strand
GTCCAGGACTGCAAGGGCACTTTTATTCAGGCTGAGAGCCGGCTGGTCGCGGCCGTAGGTCTCGAAGACGTCATCATCGTTGAGACGAAAGACTCAACGCTGGTCGCGAGCAAGGACAAGTCGCAAGACGTGAAGTTGCTCGTCGACGCCCTGAAGGAACAGCAGCGCGAAGAGACCAAGCTACACCGACAGGTCTTCCGCCCCTGGGGCAGCTACGACGGCATCGACGGTGATGACGGATTCCAGGTAAAACGGTTGATCGTAAAACCTGGCGCGGTCCTGTCACTGCAGAAACATGCCCAGCGGGCTGAACATTGGGTCGTTGTAAAGGGCAGGGCGCGTATCACTCGGAACGAAGAGGTCTTCGATCTGGGCGTTAACGAATCCACCTACATCGCCATCGGGGATATCCACCGCATCGCGAATCCATTCGACGAGCCTGTGCACATCATCGAAGTGCAGTGCGGCGACTACCTGGGCGAGGATGATATCGTTCGCATTGAAGACAATTATGGCCGCGAAGGAACGAATACCTAATGCGATTCGACTTTGACATAAGTTGCTGTTTTGACGGTAAAAAAGGCTGTTGTACACTGATCGAGTAGTATAGTTCGAATGAGTATTTTTATTAACCAGGTTGAATTGATCATGCAGAAGATAACAACAAGTATTCCCCATCGATATTCAGTCTGCGTGTTCCTGATGATTGCGGCCGTGGTTGTTGTACCAGTCAATCCGGCTGTGGCACAGGATTGGAGGTTTTCGCCAGAAATCGCCGTGGGCGGTGAGTACGATGACAATGCGACGCTCGACATTCGAACTGATGAGGAGGTCGAGCTGGAGGGCTATCTATTCGACCTAAGTGCAGTGATCGCGTATTCATCGCCGAAATCAGAGTTCTCGATTCAGCCTATCTGGCGATCGAGAAATTACCCTGATGAGCCTGACTTCGATTCCGATGACGTTTTCTTGAATTCGAGATATACCTACATTGGTAATGCAAACACTTTCGGGTTCCGTGCCAATTTCAATAGCCAGTCGATAAGAACGGCTGAACGAAGCGACTCAGATCTCGATGTGGAAGACCCGGACGAAATCCCCGAAAATGATTCGGGCCGCACGTTTCGAAACGGTACGCGCGATATCTTGAGGTTTTCGCCTTTTTGGCGCTACCAGGTATCGGATACATCGTCGTTTGGCGCGACGGTCAGATACGTTGATGCATCCTACAAGGACCAGGTGGTGCAGGTCTTGAACGACTATACGGATGCGCGACTCAACCTCGATTACAGGCATGGTGTTTCAGCTGTGACGACGCTGGTATATGGCGGTACGGTGCGAGATTACAATTCTGAGAACTCCGACGCTGCAATTGACGGTTACGGCATATTCGGTGGCTTCGATCGAGCAATGTCGTCGACTATTCAGTTGGAGGCAAGAATCGGGGTCGAAAAGACGAATTTGTCTGACGTCGAATCAGATCCGGAAGTGGTCGGCAGCATCAGGCTGAGTCGCAATATAGAGACGATCAATCTATATGCCGAGTATCGACGTTTTATCCAGGCCAGTGGTACCACGAGCCTGGCGATCAGGGACCAGATCAGCGTGAATTTCCGTCGTCGGCTGAGCGAGAAAATCTCTGCCGGGCTTGGCGCGCGCGCCTACAAATCACGGGGGTTTGGCGACGGGTCTTCGATCGATGATCGAAACTACGTCCAGCTGCATGCGTCGGTTCGTTGGTATTTGGTACCGACGTTTACCATAGAGACGGACTACCGCTACACGGTTCTCGACCGTCTGGGTGCAATCAGCGAGGGTTCGAACGCGAATCGCGTCAACCTCTGGTTTACGTGGCGGCCGAATACGGCTCGGTGAATCTAGTTACTGATCGGAGCGTTATTTGAAGACTTCCGTTCCTTTCGCTTAGGGCTGCGTTATGGGGACAAATGGTATAGCGGCGATAGGTTACCTGTCGCAAACGCTGGGCTTTGCTGCATTGGCGGTGCTGTTTTTACGGCGGCGACAGATTTGGCCTCTCGCGATAGCATCTGCGGTTTCGGCGCTGGCGGGCGTCGTATTCTCTTTGCAGGCGCTGAATATTGGTGTTGCTGACGTAATCATTGTGGTTGCTGAGTGGGCGCGGTATGGCGCCTGGATAATCGCATTGCTTTTCGTATTGCGTACCCTGGACGAGAGCAGGATCGCAGAGCACTACGCCAAGCGCTTTGGTCCAGCCGTTCTGCTTGTTGCCGGAACAGTATTAGCCAGCTATAGCTACTACAAGTTTGGCTCAATGACAGACTCATTGGTAATGGCCGGGGGCATCCTTGGCGCTATATTCCTGATCAGTACACTCGAACAGATCTACAGAAATCTCATGTCTGATAGTCGGTCTAGCCTCGAGTACATCTGTGTCGCCCTGTTCCTGATTGCCGCCTATGATGTCCTGTTGTTTTTCCGCGGAATTTCGACCGGCGATCTCCAATCGGATACGTGGGTAGCGCGGGGATTCGTTAACGCTTTGGTAGTCCCGGTCTTGGGCGTCGCTGGTTGGCGTTCCACGATTGATCGAGTCGTCGATATTCGTCGCCCGGTTGCGTTCTATATTTCGTGGCTGCTCGTGCTCGGCATCGGCATGACTGTCTGGTTGTTTGTCGATTTTTACGTCATTGCCATAGAACAATACTGGGGCAATGTTGCAACAATTGTTGGTGTGGCAGCGACGCTGCTCGCCGTGTGTATTCTTTTGCTTTCCGGAACAATCAGAGGAGGCACTCGGGTCTTTCTCCGCAAAGTTTTGTTCCCCTACAAGTATGACTATCGGAAGGAGTGGTTACGATTTGTCGGTACACTCTCAGAATCCAAACTTGACCATGTCCCGAGGACGGTCGTTCGAGCAGTAGCCCCGATCGTCAACAGCCCGGGCGGCATTGTCTGGATTCAGAATGAAGACGATGATGACTACCTCCCTGTTGATGCCTGGCACTGCGATTTGCCTACCGGCCAGTCTATCTCCCGTGACTCGCAGTTGGTTCGTTTCCTGCGCGACCGTCAGTGGATAATTGACTTTAACGAGCTGGAGGCACGGCCAAAGCTCTATGATGACCTGGCACTCGATCCATGGTTTAAGAGCCGAGTGGATTTCTGGCTTGTTGTGCCATTGTTCTTGGGCAAGCAGTTACTTGGCATGATCGTTTTGCTGAAACCGGCGGTAATGCCATCTTTGAATTTTGAAGACCACGACTTGTTGCGAACCGTAGGGCGTCACATAGCGACCCACATCAAGCAGGCAGAGCTGGATAAGCGACTTGCCGAAAGTCGGCAATTCGGCGCCTACAATCGACTGACAGCCTTCCTGATGCACGATCTGAACAACTTGATTGCTCAGCAGTCGCTAGTTGTCAAGAATGCGGAAAAGCATCGCCACGACCCGAAGTTTGTCGACGATACGATCGATACTATCGCCAATTCAGTGGCGAGGATGAACCGCCTGATGGAACAGCTGACCAGTGCGTCCAAGGCGCCGCAAGTGCGTCGCACAGATCTTCGGCTTGCTTTGCAAAAGGCCGTAGATCGCAG
>JBPCXZ010000036.1:0-7759 GCA_051008055.1 Woeseiaceae bacterium | reverse complement strand
AGGAGATCAACGATATAAGGAACTGGTTGCTGTCAGTCTACTTGACTGAATGAATAACGAGACTCACCACTCTTGCTGCCGTCTGGCGAGAAGCGTCGTTCAGCAAACTGCCAACGGCCGTGCTTGTCTGCGATAACCACAGTGGAACAACGCGTGCCGTACTCCGGAAGAACAATAAACGGTGCAGTGATTGCGTGGGCAGTCGAAAAAGGCAGGTGCTCCGACTTCGCTTCGGCGATCGGCCCCTTGTCGCGATCGCCCAGCAAGCGCATCAAGGACGTCTCGTGCACGGCATCCGTTTCGATGAGCGAGTGCAGCCGCTGCTTGCTGCGTTCGACTTTTTCCCATGGCGTATCCAGGGTCGCATTGCTGAGTCCGTATACTCCCGCTGACAGCTCACCATAACGGCTACTTCGATTCGAAAGATAGGCGAGTGCGTGGCCGTCCGATACTAATAAATTGAACCCCGTGTAATCTTCACCGGCAACAGAGTCAACGTATTCAGTTGGCGTCGCACTACCGCCCAAGAACTCCGTAACGAGGTGCCCGCGCGACTGCTTACCGCTCCTGCTCGCGGCAGCGTCGCGATAATTCGTCACAGCCGCAAACCTGCCGGAGCGACTGACGGCCAGCCAAGTGCCGCCCGCCTGCAAGTCTCGGCCGCCGAGCACATTGGCATCATCAGGCCACCAATCCGCTTTCAACGTCGGGCGGGAATGAAACTCATCGCGATTGCCCGCTACCACCAGGGGCAGGTCAGACTCCGGCCGGAATGCAATCAGAATCAGACACATATTTAAGGGTCGGTGTTTTCCAGCCAATGGTCAACGAGCCGCCGCGCGATCGATATACGAAACGGAAGTTTCGGAAAACCAGAACGCAACTCTTTACGCGTAAACCACTGTGCGTCTTCGAGCTCGCCGTCATTGAGCGCGATGTCAGATGAGTGCGCGTCTGCCATAAACCCTAGCATGAGTGACGATGGAAATGGCCACGGCTGTGAACTGTGGTACGTGACCTGTCCGGCTCTGATGTTCGTTTCCTCGTACACCTCACGCCGAACCGCATCTTCCAGACTTTCTCCCGGCTCAACGAAACCCGCGATGGTTGAGTATCGCCCTTCTGGCCAGTTCGCCTGGCGGCCAAGCAAGCAACGGTCGCCATCGGAAACCAGCACAATGATCGCGGGATCAACTCGCGGAAATATTTCCCGGCGGCATTCCTCGTTCATACAGATTCGCGAATTTCCCGCTGCCTCGGGCCTCGCCGACGAACCGCAAACTCCGCAGAATACTTGCGATGCATGCCACAGGACCAGCGCACGCGCATGTGCAACCAGATTTGCTTCGTCCGCAGGCAGAACGGTGCCGAGGTAGCGCAGATCATGAAACTCACCCAGCTCGCGAAATGGGGCGATGGTAGCCGGCGCGATGGGCACAGCGAATGCGGGACGATCCCGAAACAGCCCGAGGAAAATCAGGTCCTCATCGGCGACGCTGGAGGTGACCTGGTCATGCTTCAGAAGCACGGCCTGTAGCGGATCGCCACCAATCAGGCATTGATCGCCCCAGACAGGAACGAAGCAACTGTCGTCGCTGCGCAAAGCATCGGCAAGCCATGCTGAATCCTTGCGTCGCTCGCCGATACGATCGACGAAAGCGCCGGCGAATACATTGTGATTTTCCATACGACCTCCCGAGCTTCGCGAAGTCTACGCCTCCTGCATACTCAGGCGCCAGCGTATAGTCGTGCGCCGGGTCGGCGGCGGCGCAGTGCGATGATTTCGCAAGTCGGACAGGTCTTGTAATCCAGTGCGTAAGAGTCCTGCACATAATGAGCTTTACACGCGCCGCACTGTGCAAGATACAGCTCGTCGTTGTAGGAAATGCTGTGCAACAAATTCCATGCCCATTCGAAGCTCAGCTTCGGCTCGTCATGCAGTAACAGATAGGTCTCGAAGGCGCGACACAGCCGATGGCCGAACTCAACGTCGGGGCGAGGCCAGCACGGTGCAACTTTGTTGTGCTTGTCGATGCGCAACAATAGACCGCTACAAAACAGCGTCACCAGCATGGTCGCTTGCAATTGATTCTCAGAATTCTTGACGAACCGTGCGACCTGTCGCGGCGACTTACCACGCCGCCGCTGGATTTGAGTGTTCCCGTTATCCCGGAAATAAGTTGCGTAGAGTTTTCGAATTCGGTCGTCGGAAAGGGCGGTGCATTCGCGGATCGTACGGGTCCTTGCTTCGTGCCCGATCATTCTAAGGGCCAGTTCAAACTGACTTCTTTCGGCAGCGTAACGGTCATCTGTGAGTCGCATTTCAAACCCTTTGTGATAGAAATAGACCATATATAGTTAAATTAGGCAATATATTATCCACTATTGGTCATAATAGCCAATATATAGAAATTGTCGAATCCCACCAAAAACACTTAATAGAGGTGCAATTATGGATTTTTCAGGGCCCGAAGCAGCTGATCTAGCGGACGTTCGCTCACTCAATACAGCGTTTCTCGATTACCTGGTCAGCCCGAGCGGTGAAGGTTTCCGCCGTGAAATGCCGATCGATCTGCAAGGCGTCGTCGGTGCCTTGACTCGTCGTCACGTGCAAAGACTCTCGACCGTGCCGTTTCTCTTGATGAGTTGCAGAGAGCGGGACGATAACTATTGGCAGGGGTCAAGCAGCGACCAGTCTGTTCGTGACTTGTTTACGCTGCCCGCCGCTGAGGCAGAACCACTTTCTCAAATCGCCTGTGCGACGCTGGGTTTTCTGTGGCAGTTATCGCGCAGGAATCTGTATGCCGCAAGAATGGTTTGTGGGGCATCGTTGGGTTGGTGCGAACAACTTGCCAGTAAATCGTTGCTCGACGTGTTGGAACGGGCGGCCGTCGACTCACAAATACTTTCTCCACGACTTACGGCCGACATGATTTTCTGGAATCGATTGCTCGGTGCGGGGCTGAGTTCGAACATAGAAATTCGTCGAGCGGCGCACCTCAGCGCATTGCAGACGGTACTGTCTCCCATTGAATCGAGCCCGACACGTCGATTCCGGTCAGCGGCATGCCGTACATCGGTGCCCGCTCTGCAGGTAAGGGCGCAAGCAGACAAGTAGAGTGCCCGGTGCTGCGCGGGTACAATACGCGACCTCATGCTCGCGCTCTCGATCAAAAACCTGCAGAAGACGTATGCGAACGGCAACGTCGCACTGAAAGGAATCGACTTTTCAGTTGAGGCCGGCGACTTCTATGCTCTGCTGGGCCCCAATGGCGCGGGCAAGACTACCGCGATCGGTATTATCACTTCACTGGTGAATAAGACTGCCGGTAGCGTCGAGATATTCGGACACGATATCGATACAGACCTTGCGGCGGCAAAATCCTGCCTGGGCCTGGTTCCACAGGAGATCAATCTTAACCTCTGGGAGACGGTCCACAATGTAGTCCGCAATCAGGCTGGCTACTACGGGCTGAAACCGCGCCTTGCCGCGGAGCGGTGTGAAAAGTACCTGCGCGAACTGCGCCTCTGGGACCGCCGCAACGATCAGGCACGCAGTCTGTCCGGTGGTATGAAACGCCGTTTGATGATTGCGAGAGCATTGGTTCACGAACCGAAACTGCTGATTCTCGATGAGCCAACAGCAGGTGTGGATATTGAGATTCGACGCTCCATGTGGGATTTCCTGCGGGATATCAACGCGGCCGGTACTACTATTATTTTGACCACGCACTACCTGGAAGAGGCGGAATCACTTTGCCGTCACCTTGCGATCATCGATGCGGGTGAAATTATCGAAGACGCGCCCATGAGAAACGTCCTGCGCAAGCTGCAGCGCGAGGTATTCGTCCTGAGTCTTGCAGAGCCCGTTACAAGCGCGCCACAACTTGATGGCTTCGAGACCCGGTTGCGCAATGACATGGAACTGGAAGTTGAAAAGGGCGTCGACCAGAACCTGAACAATCTGTTCGAACAGCTGAATGGGCAGGGCATACAGATCGATAGTCTGCGCAATAAAGCTAATCGACTGGAAGAGCTCTTCATGCGCCTGGTTGAACAAAAGGACAACGGCGCTGCAGGTGCGAGCGGGCAATGAATCTTGAGTTGAACCTGGTAGCGTTGCTAACGATTGTTCGTAAAGAAGTCGTTCGTGTATTGCGAATCTGGGTACAGACGATCGTGCCGCCCGCAATCACGATGACGCTGTATTTCATTATTTTCGGAAGCCTGATCGGTCGCCGCATCGGGACGATGGACGGTTTCGACTACATGCAATACATCGCGCCGGGCTTGATCATGATGTCGGTGATAACCAACTCCTACGGTAACGTTGTGTCGTCGTTTTTCGGCGCCAAGTTTGCCCGGCACGTGGAAGAGATGCTGGTATCGCCAATGTCGAACGCGACAATTGTTATTGGTCATGTTGCCGGTGGCGTGTTACGTGGCTGCCTGGTTGGTGCACTGGTGACAGTTATCGCGTTGTTCTTCACTGATCTGGATGTGCAGTATCCACTCGTTACTGTTTCCGTTGTATTGCTATCGTCGATAGTGTTTGCGCTCGCAGGCTTCATCAATGCAGTCTTTGCCCGCAAATTCGATGACATATCAATCATTCCGACCTTCGTCCTGACGCCATTGACCTATCTCGGCGGCGTGTTTTATTCGATCTCGCTTTTGCCACAACCCTGGCAAACCATTTCACTGGCGAATCCAATCCTGTACATGGTCAACGCATTTCGTTTCGGCATCCTGGGTAAGTCCGACATCGACATCGGAACGGCCTACGCGATCCTGACTGTGTTTATCGTCTTGCTTTTCACTGTCTGCATGCAGCTCATGCGTCGCGGCGTTGGAATTCGGGAATAACCATGTGCGGTCGCTTCGCTTTTTATTCACCCGGCGAAGCTACCGCCGCACTTTTTGGCGTTGATACATCTATAGAGATCGAGCCGCGCTACAACATCGCACCCAGCCAATACATCGCGGGCATACGAGAAACCGATGAGCAGGGCCGGGAGCTGACAATGTTCCGATGGGGGCTCGTCCCGTTCTGGGCCAAAGATCCTGCCATTGGCAATCGCATGATCAATGCGCGTTCAGAAACCGTAGCCGAAAAGCCCTCGTTTCGTGCGGCGTATCGACATCGCCGCTGCCTAGTGCTGGCGGACGGTTTCTACGAATGGAAAAAAGAAGGTGACGTCAAGGTGCCGTACTTCATTTCGCTAGCCAGCGGTGAGCCATTCGCATTTGCCGGGCTCTGGGAATCATGGACCGGCAAAGAGACGGGCGAAACGATCCAGAGCACTACGCTTATAACCACGGCGGCAAACGAGTATATGAGCTCCGTGCATCACCGTATGCCCGTCGTGCTGCAGACAGAAACGGCGATCAGGTGGCTGGCGGGTGACAACGAAGTCGTCACTGACGTCGCTGCGAACAGCCCACAGTTTCAAGCGTGGCCAGTAGACCGCAGGGTTAACAACGCTCGCAACGAAGGTGCGGACCTGATTACTCGACAAGACTCTCTGGATTGACGTAGGGGATCGTAGAGATCAGTAAGGTACCGGGTCCACCATGCACACCCAACGCTGTTCCTAGCTCGCCGATCGCGATTCTTTGAATTCCCTGCAGCTTCTCGCGAAGCGTAGATTCGACGATTTCCAGTTTGTCCGCGCTAACCGCGTGAGCGATTCCGACGATCGTTGTCTTGGAATCGTCCGTCTGTTTGGCAACATACTTTGCAAATCGTGCCGCAATATTCCTGCGACCAAACAGGCAAGTGGCCAGCTTAATCTCGCCGTTCGGCGTAGTGGCTATCACCGGTGTCATGCGCATGGTGTTGGCCAGAATTTTGACCCAATTTGGAACACGTCCGCCACGGACAGCGCAATCCAGGTCACCTATCACACAATAGGTATAGGTATGGGGAATCAGCGAATTGACAGCCTCAATAGTAGTTTTCGCCGAGAGTCCGGCTGCGCCGCATTCGGCTGCGAAGACGGCCAATAATCCCTCGCCGAAAGAGGCATTCAACGTATTTATGACATGTACATTGCCGGCAGCATCAGTACGTTCCGCCGCGGAACGCGCAGCCTCGTAGGTTCCGCTTGCGGCACTTGTCAGGTTGACTGAAATGACATCGGGAAAGTGGCTCGCCAGATACTGATACTGCCGACGAAAATCACCCGGTGCAGGTTGTGACGTGGTGGGGTGGTTTGGGTCGCTTTGCAGTCGCTCGTAGAATTCATCTGTTGTAATACTGACTTTGTCGAGATATCCGCGTTTACCGAACTGAATACGGCAGGGAACCATGTGAATATCGAGTCGATCCATGTCGCTGTCAGCGATATCTGCAGCAGAGTCGGTAATGACCGCAAATTTTTTCTGCAAGTTGTGACTGCTCACTTGTTGCTGATGCAGGTCGTCCGCCTTCTCGCCGCGGATATCCCCAAAACTTCGAGCAACATCGAACACAGCCTGCGCGTCGTTAACGTGTATATGTATCTTCGCCTTGCGTTTGGAACCGGCGAGTACCAGCGAATCGCCTAGCTTTGCCAAAGCCTCACGTAATTTTCTTCGATCGATATCCGCGCCGGTGACAATGCACTCTGTGCAGTAGCGATACTCGTATTCGTCGCCCGTGTCTTGCGGCATCTCCATCTCTTCGGCAGACAGGAGCTGTGATACATCAGGCATAGCAACCATCTCACCACTTTGCAGATACTTGCTGATACCGCTAATGAGGTCGACGAAGCCCTTCGCGCCCGCGTCTACAACCCCGGCCTTGCGAAGTTCGTCGAGTTGCCCGGTTGTCCTTGCCAATGCCGCGTCCAGCCGCGGCATGGTCTGCGCGAATACATCCGCAAAATTGCCCGGCTCGGCCCCCTTTACCTGAGACTCGAAACTGTTTGCGAACTCGGCGATGAGTGAAAGGATCGTACCCTCTCGCGGATTTGACAAAGCATCATGCGCATAGTCGCTGCCTGTTCGGACTGCCTTGCTGAAAGTCGCTGTGGTAAAGCGGGTTAGTTCGCCGGCGGAGTCGCTTAGCCCTTGGAAAAACTGGGCCATGATTGCGCCAGAATTGCCACGAGCTCCGTCGAGCAGGGCATCGGCCGTCGCGGCTAACAGGGTGCCCAGGTGTTTCTCTCCCGGTGCACGCAGCACACCGAGCGCTGCACTCATCGACAAGCTAAGGTTGGTTCCCGTGTCACCGTCTGCAACAGGGAAGACATTGATTTTATTAAGATAAGTTTGATCTGCGATGACGCTGTGAATGCCGGACTGCAGTGCGAGTCCGAGCGTGTCACCATCGAGATGCGATATTTTCAAGTGGCGGGCCGCTATTCGCGAGGCAACAGGAATACGCGGCCCTGGTATTCGAGCACTACGCCGTCGGTACGAATTTCCCTGACGACCGGCCCTTCGGCAGTCTTGGATCCTTCGCGATGTTTGTTCATGTTGATAAAGACAAAGCGGTCCTGCGGCACTTCACTATAAACATGAATGTCGAGGTGCATTTCTGCGATCTGCAATGTGCCTTCGAGTCGTAGTTCATCCATGGTGGGGACAGCTGCCTCAGTCACTCTGCTGCTGGTCGTCCGTGCCGGTGACGGCGTTGGTTCTGTTACTACGGTAACGGGCGGCTCTTCGATCTGCGGTACGGATGTCGGCCGTTGCTCGGCCTGATTGTCGATGGCCACCGCGACCTGTTCTTCAAAATTGCTGGCGTCTGTCGCTGCAGGTTCTTCGATAGTCG
>JBPCXZ010000035.1:0-3286 GCA_051008055.1 Woeseiaceae bacterium | reverse complement strand
CCAGGTCGCCGCTAGCACTATGGCTACGGCTGCCCCGGCAAGGTAGCGACTACTCTTCTTCAATTCGATAGTTGTCGTGGCAGCCTTTGCAGGAACCAAAGACTGGTTTCATCGCGATACCTGTTTGATCGAGGGTCGTTTTCTGCGCCTCCATGGCGTCGGCAGTAGCCTGGCGCCAATTGTCTATCGCTTCCTGAAATCCCGCTGGGTCTTCCCAGATTGCTGGTGCGGCTTCACCGCCCTCGCTGCCTTTTGGAACAAGCCCGCCCAACTTATCGGCCGCGTCGGCAAAGACCTGAAGAGACTCCATGACCCTTTCCTGATCAAACTCTGCGTCGCCGCGCAGCATGGAGCCGACCGGTTTAGCAGCTTCTCTAACGCCTTTCATGAGTTCACTGCGCTCGCTCGCCGGATCAGCGTTGGCGATTGTGGTGGACATAGCAATTGTGGCTAGGGCGATAATTGAAATACGGCGAATCTGGATTTGCATGAGCGGGCCTTTGATACGTCTGGTTAAATTGAGAGTGCAACGATTTTATAGAATAGAGTTTGGCTGGTCGCCGTGCAAACCGCAATCGCGCTACAATTTGCGCTGCTCGAACAAAAATAAAGGCGGCGCTAGTGAACGCTCTCGATCAGATCCAGGACCTTAAGAACCGCATGGCCGAATCCATTATCGGCCAGGAAGATGTTGTCGAACGCATCGTCATCGGTTTGCTTGCTAACGGTAACCTCCTCGTGGAAGGACTACCGGGGCTGGCAAAAACGCGAGCGATTAAAGCGCTGGCGAAAAACATCGAAGCTGATTTCAGCCGAATTCAATTTACGCCGGATTTATTGCCGGCCGATGTGACAGGCACCGAAGTCTATTACCAGAAAGATGGTGGCGGGGAGTTTCGCTTCGAAGCGGGCCCGATTTTCGCCAATATCATTCTCGGCGACGAAATTAATCGCGCACCTGCCAAAGTGCAGGCGGCCATGTTAGAGGCGATGGAAGAGCGGCAGGTGACCGTTGCCGGTACAACGCACAAGATGCCACCTTTATTTATGGTCATGGCAACGCAGAACCCGGTAGAGCAAGAAGGCACCTATCCACTGCCGGAAGCGCAGCTGGATCGCTTCCTGATGCACGTCAATATTCACTACACCAGCGTTGAAGATGAAGTGAAGATCATCAGCCTGGTGCGCGGCGAAGAGTCGCCGAAACCTGATGAAGGCGAAAAGGAATCCAAGCCTGAGCGCGAGCGCATATCGCAGGAAGCCGTGTTTGCAGCGCGCAAGGAAATTGCAGCTGTCCATGTGTCCGATGCCGTACAACGCTATATGGCGGACCTTGTTTATGCGACGCGCACGCCGGACAAATACAGCGAAGACCTGGATCGCTGGATCGATGTCGGCGGCAGCCCGCGTGCCTCGCTCGCACTCGACAAGTGCAGTCGTACGCACGCCTGGTTGAACGGTAGCGACTTCGTGGACCCGGGTAACGTGCGCGCAATTGCTCACAACGTTTTACGCCATCGCCTGATGCTGTCGTACGAGGCGCAGGGTGAGGGCGTCTCTGCCGACAAGGTCATCGATGTGTTGCTGGAGCAGGTGGCCTTACCTTAGGACATGAGCGACCCGCGTATTCACGTTTCTCTCGCGCACCTTCGCCAGCTGCAGGGCAAGGCAAGGGGCCTGAGCTTTCTACCCAATCAGCCGTCGGCAAGCGTCCTGAACGGTCGCCATGCCTCGCGGCTGCGAGGGCGTGGGCTTAACTTTGAGGAAATGCGGGACTATCTCCCGGGCGATGATGTTCGCTCAATCGACTGGAAGGCGACGGCAAGAACCGGTTCGCCGCATGTCCGTGTATTCACCGAAGAACGCGATCGGCCGGCTTTGCTGGTAGTGGATCAACGGATTTCGATGTTCTTCGGTTCGCAGCTCAACATGAAGTCGGTCAGTGCTGCAGAAGCTGCTGCCATTGCGGCGTTCCGTATTCTGGACGCGGGCGACCGGGTTGGCGGCATTGTGTTCAACGACGATGAGCAGCTTGAGTTCAAACCGCGACGCAGTCGCAGATCGGTCTACGCCTTGCTGGAAGCGACCGCGCAGATGAACGGCGAGCTGTATGCAGATAAAGCGGTGGTAAGAAAACCGGAGTCCCTTAACGGCGTACTGCAGAGCGCCGTACGCCTGGCGCACCACGATCACCTGGTCATCGTTATGAGCGACTTTGACGGCATTAATGAGCAAACGCATCGCCATGTCAGCAATCTCGCCAGACACAACGACCTGATCATCATGCATGTGCACGACCCGGCTATTACCAACGTCGGGGCGCGCGGCAAAGCGGTGCTTGGCAATGTTGCCCAACAGGCCGAAGTGGATTTTAGTTCGCAGGCGGCACGCGATGCCCTTAACCAGCTGGGCGAAGAACGTCTGCAACGAATTTACGACTGGCAAAAAGAAATAAAGATGTCGGTCGTGCCGCTAAGCGCTGGCGACGAAACGCTACCGCAAATCCGACGATTGCTGGCGAGTGCCGGACCACGACGGAGAGTCCGGTGACACCATACGAAGGTCTGCAACTCAGTCAACTGATGGACTTGATGCACGACCTGGTGCGTCCGGAGCCCGTCGTCTGGACACCGCAAACTATAGGCTGGGCCGTGATTGTCGTTTGGGCGTTGACCGTTGTCGCAATCTTGCTTTGGCATTCTATTCGGCGCTGGCGACGCAATCGTTACCGCCGTGAAGCGCTGCAGGAACTCAAGAGCCTGCAAAGTCAGCAGGATCTCGACGAGCAGGGCGTGGCAGCAGGGATTGCAACGATATTGAAGCGAACGGCACTGGCAGCCTACGACCGGCCGCAGGTGGCGGATCTGTATGGACAGGCATGGGCAGATTTTCTCTGCGAGTCGGCAGCGAACGATGCAATTGTCCGGCGGCATGCCGTTGCGATCAGCAATGCGGCCTATGCCAAAGAGGCAAATGGCGCTGAACTATTTGCACCGGTGCGGCGCTGGATAAAGGTGCATCGTGCTTGAGTTTGCCTATCCCATGGCGCTGCTGGTATTGCCGCTGCCGTTGCTGGTGTGGTGGTTATTGCCGGCACATCGCGAAGTGGTCAGTTCCCTGCGCGTGCCGTTTTTCGAGGAAACCGTCGCAGCGGTAGGCGCAGAAGCGCAGAGCGGCGCGATGATTCTGCGGCGACGATGGCTGCCGCAGATCGTAGCCGCCGTTGTTTGGGTCTTGCTGGTTATTGCACTGGCTAAGCCGGAGTTGATCGGCGAACCCATCGTAA
>JBPCXZ010000034.1:0-24142 GCA_051008055.1 Woeseiaceae bacterium | reverse complement strand
CGTTGGCTGCGCAAATGGGATGTCGTGCTGGCGTTCGTCTCGGCACGTCAGGTCGACGGCGGTACCGGTGCGGTGTACGTGTTGCTGCGAGAAGCGTGAGCCAATTCGCGTAGCACAGCCGTGGCGTAGCCACCTTTTGTCAACTCGAACTCAAGCCATAGCACACCTGGCTCAAACTCCCACTTCAAATTGGCAACCTTCAGCCGTAATGCCCTGCTGGCCGCTGCCATCCGTGCCGCGATAATGCCATCGCAGATCTCAGGCAACCCAGCCGCAACGTCGGCTTCAAGTTCCGCAACTTGCAGTGCACCCCGTGGTGAGTCTTCACCCCACAAGGGGCCACTGGGATGAATGTCCTGTTCGGCGCAACGAGCGACGAGTTCCGCCGTCACTTCATCAACCGCGAAGACACTGCCGGAGCCATCCAGATTGGCAAGCTCACCCGGCAGGATTGATTGCCAGGTATCAGCCCGAACTCGCCGCTCCAAAATTGTATTAAAGATCAACGAGCGCGCTGCTGATAATGCGATACCACGTTTCGAGCGGGACATTTTCTGTCCGGCAAACACGCGCTTGCACAGTTTGATGTTGTTGCCGTCGCGACCGAAGCGCTGTTCGCCAAAATAGTTGGGTACGCCGTATTGCGAAATAGCTGATAGGCGTTCCTCGACACGTGTTCGGTGCGCATCAATGGCGTCCGCACGCAACGCGATCCGGAAGGCGTTGCCCTTGTGCGCGCCTCGTTTGAGTTTTCGCCGATGGCGCTGCTCTTCAAGAATTCGTATGCCGTCACTCGAAAATACCGACCAGTCGGTGACAGCTGCGCGCCGCACGCTAAACCACTGGTAAGTAACCGCGTGCCTGTCCTTCATACCGGCAAGACCGACATCGCGCTGCGGTACTCCGGCATGACGGGCAAGCTGCTCGACAACCCATTGTGTGTTATTCCCGGTTTTTTCTATCCACAGGTAATCGTGCTCACCTTCGCCGCTGAATTCGATTTCGCATCGTTCGGTTACAACAAAGTCTGTGGGTGTGGACCGAATGGCTGCATCGAACAGCCGGTCGCCGTGCGCCGTCGCCCAGTCAGGTATAGCTGACATGACCGAATCTACAGCGACGCTTGGGTAGCGGGTACAACCTGGTAGAAGGTTTCCTCGGGACCGATCATGCCCAGATCGGTGCGCGCTCGCTCTTCAGCAGCTTCGTCACTTTGCTTGAGGTTGACCACTTCCGCTTCAAGGGACAGGTTGCGCTTTTTCAGCAGCTCGTTCTGGGCCGCCTGTGCTGCCACCGCCGCGCGCAGATGTTGTGTCTTGCTAAAGCCGTCACTCGCAAACCACAACTGACTTTGCAGCGTCAGCGCAATCACGACGAGTCCAAGCAATAACCAGCGACCTGCTCCCAAGATAATCCCCAAAATCCTAAGCGACTATGCCTTGACCGAAAATGCCGCTCTCGCTGCATACCCGGCCGACGAACCTAACTCTTCTTCGATGCGCAACAACTGATTGTACTTGGCAATGCGATCGGATCTCGACAGCGAACCGGTCTTGATCTGCGTTGCCAGCGTGCCGACTGCAATGTCGGCGATAGTGCTATCCGACGTTTCCCCGGACCGGTGTGAAATTACCGCAGCGTACCCAGCCTCCCCAGCCATAGTAATTGCATCAAGAGTTTCGCTTAAGGTACCGATTTGGTTAGGTTTTATCAATATCGCGTTGGCAATTTTATCATTGATGCCGCGCTGCAGGATCGACGTATTCGTAACGAACAGATCGTCACCGACGAGCTGTACCTTATCGCCAATGGCCTCGGTCAATAGCTTCCAGCCATCCCAGTCCGCCTCATCCATGCCGTCTTCAATGGTGATGATCGGGTATGCGTCAGCTAACTCTGCCAGGAATGCGCTAAATCCGGATGCGTCGAAGCTGCGGCCTTCTGATTCAAGGTTATAAACACCGTCTGAGTAAAACTCAGAACTGGCCACGTCGAGACCCAGCAGAATATCGTCAACGGGCCTGAAACCGGCCTTCTCGATCGCCTCCATGATCGTATCCAGGGCAGCGCGATTGGACGGCAAATTTGGCGCGAAGCCGCCCTCGTCGCCGACCGCCGTATTCATTCCCTGCTTGCTCAATACGCTCTTCAATGCATGGAAAATTTCAGTTCCGTAACGCAAACCCTCGGAAAAACTGGACGCGCCTACCGGCAATATCATGAACTCCTGAATGTCGACGCTGTTGTCCGCGTGCGCTCCGCCGTTAATGATGTTCATCATCGGCAACGGCATTGTTGTGTCGTCACCGAGATGTCGGAACAGCGACAGACCCTTCGACGTCGCTTCTGCCTTGGCAACTGCCAGTGAAATCGCAAGCAGCGCATTGGCTCCAAGACGCCCTTTGTTTTCGCTGCCGTCCAGATCAATCATGCATTGGTCAACGGCACGCTGATCAGAAAACTCACCAGCAAGCAGCGTGTCCCGCAATTCACCATTTACGTTGGCAACAGCCTTTTGTACGCCTTTGCCAAGGTAGCGAGACTTGTCGCCGTCGCGCAGCTCTACGGCTTCGCGGCTTCCTGTAGATGCGCCGGACGGAACTGCGGCCCGCGCCACACTGCCGTCGGCCAGGCGGACATCCGCTTCAACAGTGGGGTTCCCTCGCGAGTCGAGAATCTCTCGACCGCGCACATCCGTAATATTGATCATTGTTACTCCGAATCAGGAACGCCGAGCCCGTAGTCAGCTTCAGGAAAGTCACTCTGTTTAACAGTGTTATCGATGGCCACCAGCATTTCCAGCAATCGCTCCATCTTATCGAGTGGCCATGCGTTCGGGCCGTCACTCAAGGCTTTGGACGGATCAGGATGAGTCTCCATAAACAAACCAGCAACGCCGGCCGCGGTAGCCGCTCTGGCCAGGACCGGAATGAATTCGCGCTGACCGCCGGATGACTTGCCCTGTCCACCCGGCAGTTGCACCGAATGCGTGGCATCAAAGACAACCGGGCAACCAGTTCCGCGCAAAACGGCAAGGCTGCGCATATCCGACACCAGGTTGTTGTAGCCGAAGCTAAAGCCGCGCTCGCACACCATGATGTCGTTGTTGCCGGTCGACTTCGCTTTGTCGACAACGTTCTGCATTTCCCACGGTGACAGGAATTGGCCTTTCTTGATATTCACGGGCACGCCAGCGCTGTCGGCTCGTAAGATAAAATTCGTTTGTCTGACCAGGAATGCAGGCGTCTGTAAAACATCGACAACCGCGGCAGCCTCGTCCATTGGCGTATCTTCATGAACGTCCGTCAAAATAGGCACGCCAACCTGGCTCTTCACCTCAGAGAGGATTCGCAGTCCTTCCTCCATGCCAGGGCCACGAAAGCCGTCTCGCGAACTACGGTTCGCTTTGTCGAACGACGACTTGTAGATAAATGGCACACCCAGCCTCCCGCAGATCTCTTTCAGGGTCCCGGCCGTATCAACCGCCATCGATTCACTTTCGACAACACACGTTCCGGCAATCAGGAAAATTTTGTGTTCGTTGCCTGCATCAAATCCGCAAAGTTTCATGCTTGTGCCACCTTCGGCAATGCGCCGTCGTGATGTTGCCGCGTCGCCGTGATGAATCCCTTGAATAATGGGTGGCCGTCACGCGGGTTCGAGGTAAATTCGGGGTGAAACTGGCTGGCCAGGAACCAGGGGTGATCAGGAATCTCGACCATCTCCACCAGATCATCGACCGAGGTGCCTGAGAAACGCACGCCGGCTGTTTCCAGTCGCTCGCGATAATTATTATTTACTTCATATCGGTGACGATGACGTTCCTCGATCGAGGTCGCGCCGTAACTAGTCGCTGCAAGTGACCCTTCAGCAAGGCTGACTTCCTGCGCGCCCAATCGCATCGTGCCACCCATCTCCGAGTCTTCGTCACGTTGCTCTAGACTGCCCGCCCCGGTTTCCCACTCGGTGATCAGTGCGACCACAGGATGCGGCGTTGCCTTGTCAAATTCAGTACTCATCGCGCCATCAAGGCCCGCCATATTACGCGCCGCTTCGATCACCGCGACCTGCATTCCCAGGCAAATACCGAGATACGGAATGCGGTTTTCCCGTGCGTAACGCACAGTTTCAATTTTGCCTTCGACGCCGCGATCACCGAATCCGCCGGGTACGACGATACCATCCATGCCTTGCAGGCAATCCGTGCCGCCCTGCTCGATGTCGCGCGATTCGATAAAACGAATATTGACGCGTGTGCGTGTGTGAATTCCACCGTGCTGCAGTGCTTCCACCAGCGAAATATACGAGTCCTTCAAATCCATGTACTTGCCGACCATTGCGATATTCACTTCGCCGCTCGGATTTTGTTTTGCTTCGACGATAGCGCGCCACTCGCTAAGGTCCGCCGGCGGCAGATCCATGCCCATTTGCTTGGCCACAATTTCGTCCAGGCCCTGGCCGTGCATCATTTCCGGGATCATGTACAGATCATCCGCGTCATAGGCAGAAATGACCGCCTTCTCCTGCACATTGGTAAACAGCGCAATCTTCCTGCGCTGCTCCTGCGGCAGAGGATCCTCAGAGCGACAGACCAGAATGTCAGGCTGTATTCCGATGGAACGTAATTCCTTGACGGAGTGCTGTGTTGGTTTTGTCTTGATCTCCGACGCCGTCGAGATATAAGGCACCAGGGTCAGGTGAACGTACATCACACGATCGTGACCCAACTCCACGCCCATCTGCCGTATTGCTTCCAGGAACGGCAATGATTCGATGTCACCAACCGTGCCACCGATCTCGACCAGGCAAACGTCGGCGTCGCCGGCGCCCTTCTTGACGCTGCTTTTGATTTCATCAGTGATGTGCGGAATCACCTGGACAGTGGCCCCGAGGTAGTCGCCGCGACGTTCCTTGGCGATCACCGTTTCGTAAATTCGGCCGGTCGTAAAATTACTGTGCCGTCCACCCTTGGCTGTTCTGACAAACCGTTCGTAATGCCCAAGGTCAAGATCGGTTTCCGTGCCATCGTGAGTGACGAAGACTTCACCGTGTTGAAACGGGCTCATCGTGCCAGGATCAACATTAATATAGGGATCCAACTTGATCATACTGATCGTCAGGCCACGCGCTTCGAGCAAGGCGCCAAGGCAGGCCGAGGTAATCCCCTTGCCAAGCGATGAAACCACACCTCCAGTGATGAAAACATACGATGTCATAGGCAAAACCAATTTCCTGTATACGTTCACGGCAGGCGAAAACAACAAAGGGCTGGAGCAAAGCACGAGAATGGCAGTGTGCTTTTTTCCAACCCTTAGAATACGCGCCGTCGTTGGACTAAAGACGGTTTTAAACGTTAACAGAACGCCCGATTGGACACAATGAATGTCTAGTGAATGGGCGGCCTGTTTTCCCAATGAATGGCTACACCCGGCGAGCTGACTGCATCTTTCGCCAACCATATGTCGGCGACGGCGACCAATTTATCGCCGGCATACAACAACGGAATTCGATCGCGCATCCACGGAACGACACTCTCTTCTTGAAGTAAATTCTTCAGGGTCTTTGTATGTGGTTGATCTAATGGGCGAATCTTCTCACCACCCTGCCGAAACCGCAGTTCCAAACCTAGCTCCAGCAAGCGGCCGTCCAGACCCCGAGCCGCGTCGCGCTCAAGTCGCAATGCGCCGAGGCCCTCGCCCAACTCCTGGTAGTCATTTTGTCCAAGTTTGATCACATCCTTGGTCGAATTACCAACCATGGATCGTTGAATGTACAGGCCGTTGCGGAAGCGCCGAATTTCAACGTCGCCCCAGGTCAAGACCGGTTCGGCATCGACACGAGCCAGCACGACTTCGTCCAGCACTCGCTGTAAATGGGCTGCTGATGGAGGTGCTAACCCAAGCTCGCGTATGGCAAAACGTAAAACGTTGCGCTGTCGTTCGGCTGTCAATGACTTCAGGGCATCCAGATGCAGGCGATCGCAGCGACCACCCATCATCGCCAAATCGATAGCCCCGAGTTCGTCCAGCAACACGGCAGAATCCGACGCGATCCGGCTACTGCGGTACAGACGCTGGGCGGCACCCGGCCAACGCGACTCAATGATGGGCAGCACTTCATGCCGCAGGAAATTCCGGTCAAAGGCTCGATCGTTGTTCGACGGATCATCAATCCAACTCAACTCGTGTGCTAGCGCGTACTCTCGCAGCGAGCTTTGCGAGAAGGACAGCAGCGGCCGCGCCAACCAGCCGCCCGCGAAAGCTCGAATCGACGCAATACCAGCCAAGCCAGCCGGGCCACTGCCGCGTAAAAGGTTCAAGAGCAGGGTTTCTGCCTGGTCTTCCTGGTGATGAGCGCTCAGTAACCAATCGCCTGATGCCATTAAGGCCTCTAACGCTGCATAGCGGGCGTTTCTTGCTGCAGCTTCCTGACCCTTACCACTGTCAAGATCGACCGAGACACGCTCCTGATGAAATTCAACATCGAAGTCCGCCGCGGTGCGCATGCACTGCTCGGCCCACTTGTCGGAATCGGCTTGCAGGCCATGATCAATGTGTACTGCGAGAATACCGACTTCATGTCGCGCAGCACTCGATGCCAGTGCGTGCAAGAGTACGGTTGAATCGAGTCCACCTGAAAACGCAACAACGTATCGTTGCGGCGGTTCGGCATCTTTGGATAGCGCGTGCAGCGCCAGGTACAGGGCTTCGCTGTTAAAGGTCACGCATCTTTGAACTGACCGAAGCTGGCCAGTCGCCGTTGGCGTTCCGCAAGCAGCTGATCTGTAGGGAGCCGCTCGAGGTCCGCGATATGTTTCAGCAGCGCATTGCGAATGACCTCCGCCGTGCCGTCAGGGTCGCGGTGTGCACCGCCAAGCGGTTCCATCAGCACTTCGTCGACCAGGCCAAATTCATTGAGACTACTAGCCGTAATGCGCATGGCTTCCGCCGCATCTTCGGCCTTGTCTGCGCTCTTCCACAAAATGGACGCACAGCCTTCGGGAGAAATCACCGAGTAAATACTGTATTGCAGCATCATCAGGCGATCCGCAACGCCGATGGCGAGCGCCCCACCTGAGCCGCCTTCCCCGATTACGATACTGATAATCGGCGTTTTCAAACCAGCCATCAAATACAGGCTGTAAGCGATTGCCTCACTTTGCCCCCGTTCTTCCGCGCCAACACCTGGGTACGCACCCGGAGTATCAATAAATGTAACGACCGGCATCGAGAATTTTTCGGCCATACGCATCAGGCGCTGCGCCTTGCGATAACCTTCCGGCTTGGGCATGCCGTAGTTGCGTCGCACGCGCTCTTTGGTGTCCCGACCTTTCTGGTGGCCAATAATCATGACCGCGCGGCCGTCGATTCGACCGATACCGCCAATAATGGCAGAGTCGTCCGCGTACATACGATCGCCATGCAATTCCTGGAAATCCGGCGCGATCAGATCAATATAATCCTGCGTGTATGGCCGCATTGGGTGCCGCGCTACCTGCGCTATTTGCCAGGCGCTGAGCTTGGCAAAAATGCTCTTGGTCAGCGTCTCGCTTTTGTTTTTGAGCCGTGCAACTTCTTCGTTGATATTGATCTCGGAATCGTCGCCGACATAGCGCAACTCCTCGATCTTGGCTTCAAGTTCTGCAATTGGTTGTTCAAACTCTAGGAATTTCAGGTTCATACGTCGTTTTGATCCGTGCCCGGAAGAAGGACTCTACATGATTTCCCGACCGGGTGCGTAGAGCAGCCGTACATTCTTTGATCCCAGTAACTCGCCCAGCTTGTCGCGCAATTCGCGGCTCGGTCGGACCGACCATTCCGGCCCGAGCTCGAGGCGCGCTGCAGCAGTGTCGCCAGTGTATTGCACGGCAACGTCACAACTACCGTTGCGAAATGGCATTAGTGCATCATGCAACTTCACCAGCAACTGCTCACCTTGCCCGTTTGGCGCCAGGCTTAAGACCATGCCTTTAGCGCGGGACTCAATAACACGATCGATGTGCAGCACGTTTTTGACGTTCACTGTCCAGCCGCCCTGGAAGTCGTCGTAACGCAACGGGCCACTGATCACGACGATCTCGTCTTTCGCTAGCAGATGCTGAAACTCCTGATAAGCCTCGCTGAATAGACTCACCTCCATGCGCGCTGTGTCGTCGTCGAGCACTACGCTGACCCGATTGCCGCGCTTGCGCAGATCCGACACCAGACCAGCGACCGTCACTTCGCGGCGTGATTGGCTGTAGTCGCGTTCACCTTTGGTGTTTTGCGGCGCGGGCTCGGCGACAAGGTCGGCAAGCTTACCGTCGACAAAGTACATAGCATCAACGCGCACTGCGTCAAACGGATGTCCCGCGAGATATAGCCCCAGGGCCTCTTTCTCATTGTTCAACAGCTCGCGTTCACGCCACTCACTAACTCTCTCCGCAGCCGGTTCATCGTCAGCAGCAGTCGGTGCATCCAAACCGAACATGTCATTTTGACCGGCAGCTTTTGCCTTGGCTTCCTGATCCGCACTGGCCATCGCTTCTTCAAGTTGCTCGCTCAAACCGCGCCGTGATTGTCCGAAGCCGTCCATCGCACCGGCCTTGATCATCGCCAGTAAGGATCGCTTGTTTATCTTGTCGTGATTAACTCGCCGGCAGAACTCGGTCAGACCTGTATACGGACCGTTTGCATCGCGCTCTTCTATCAGCGCATCAACGACTGCTCGGCCAACTCCCTTAATTGCACCAAGTCCATACAAAATGCTGTGTTCGTCGGCCACGCTGAACGCATACGCGGACCGATTGATATCTGGTGCGAGTAGCTTCAGGTTTTGCTTGCGGCAGTCATCCTTGAGCGTGACCAGTCGATCCGTGTTATCCAGGTCGGCACTTAACACGGCCGCCATGAACGCCGCTGGATAATGCGCTTTAAGGTAGGCGGTCTGGTAGGCCAATACCGCATAAGCCGCCGAGTGCGACTTGTTAAAGCCGTAACCGGCGAACTTTTCCATGAGATCGAATATGCGTGTCGCAGTGTGCTCTGCGACACCACGTTCCGTGGCACCGGATACAAATATCTCTCGCTGCTTCGCCATTTCTTCGGGCTTCTTTTTACCCATGGCGCGGCGCAGCAAGTCAGCGCCGCCCAATGTGTAACCCGCCAGCAACTGAGCGATCTGCATCACCTGCTCCTGATACAGGATGACACCGTAGGTTTCCTCGAGCAGCGGTTTTAGGTCAGGATGGAAATAATCGATCTCGCCCTGGTTATCCGAATGGCGGCGCGTAATAAAGTCATCAACCATGCCGGATTGCAGAGGACCAGGTCGAAACAACGCGACGAGTGCGACCAGGTCGTCAAACCTGTCGGGGCGCATGCGTTTGATAAGGTCCCGCATGCCGCTCGATTCTAGCTGGAAGACAGCTGCAGTTTGGGTGCTGCGTAGCAATTCGAAAGTTTTTGGGTCCTTGTCCGGAATGCCCGTGACATCGAAATGCTCGTCCGGAAAAGTCTCATTAATAATTCTCTCAGCCCAGTCGATAATCGTCAGAGTCTTCAGACCGAGGAAGTCGAACTTCACCAAGCCGACCGCTTCGACATCGTCTTTGTCGAGCTGAGTGATTATCTGACTGGAACCGTCCTCGCAATATAACGCTGTGAAGTCAGTCAGTTGTCCCGGCGCGATAACAACACCACCCGCGTGCTTGCCCGCATTCCGCGCCAGACCTTCCAACGATCGTGCGAGATCGATCATCGCAGCAACTTCTTCGTCGTCACGATTCAGGGTGGCGAGTTCGTCTGACTGCTCCAGCGCTTTCTCGAGCGTCATCCCTATCTCGAATGGCACGAGCTTCGCGATTCGGTCAACGAAACCGTAGGGGTGACCGAGAATTCGTCCGGTGTCGCGAATCACTGCCTTGGCCGCCATCGTACCGAAGGTAATGATCTGGGCAACGCGATCGCGCCCGTAACGCTCTGCGACATAGTCGATGACCCTGTCCCTACCCTCCATGCAGAAATCGACATCAAAGTCAGGCATCGATACACGCTCAGGGTTTAAGAAGCGCTCGAACAGCAAGTCATGATGCAGAGGATCGAGGTCTGTAATACCAAGAACCCAGGCTACCAGCGACCCTGCACCCGAACCACGGCCGGGACCAACCGGAATTTCGTTCTCCCGCGCCCAGCGAATGAAGTCTGCGACGATCAGGAAGTAACCCGGAAAGCCCATACCGGATATAACTTCCAACTCAATATTCAATCGCTCCAGGTACGGAGCAGAAAATGCCGGGCGCTCCTTGTCCGGCGTAAGATTCGCCGTATATATCTCTTCGAGCTTGGCCTGCAGTCCTTGCTCGGCCTCGGCAGCGAGGAACTCCGCTTCTGTCTGGCCTTCGGGCACTGGAAATGCCGGCAAGACGCTATGGCCAAGTTCGAGATCCAGATTACAGCGACGTGCAATCTCGAACGAATTTTCTATAGCAGCGGGCACATCAGCAAAAATCTCGGCCATCTTCGTTGAATTTCGAAGATACTGATTCTCGCTGTAATTTCGTGGGCGCTCAGGATCAGCAAGGGCGCGGCCATCATGAATACAGACTCGCGCTTCATGTGAATTGAAATCTTCCCGACTGATGAAGCGAACGTCATTGCTGGCAACGACCGGCACACTTTCTGCAACTGCGAGCTTCAAACTCGCCTGGACGCAATCTTCTTCGCCGCTGCGACCCGTGCGAATCAGTTCCAGGTAATATCGATCGCCGAATACTTCCCGCCATCCTCCAAGCAGTCGTGCGGCGTCCTCTTCGTGAGCATTTGCAAGTGCGCGGCCAACATCGCCATGCATACCGGCTGACAACGCGATCAAACCTTTACAGGACTCGACGTCCAGCCACTCGCGGCGTGCTTGTGGCTCACCTCGAATCTGTCCTTCGCGAAAAGTTCGGGATATCAATCGCGACAGATTGCGATAACCGGTTTCGTTTTGGCAAAGCAGAATCAGCTGAAAGGGGCGATCCGGTTCTTCCTCATTAGAGATTCGAAGATCGACGCCGATGATCGGCTTGATACCGGCCGCCATCGCTTTCTTGTAGAACTTCACCATGCCAAACAAATTGTTCTGATCCGTCATCGCGACAGCCGGCATACCATCGGCCGCGCAATGCTGCATCAGAGCCGGAATGCGAACCGTGCTATCAACCAACGAGAATTCGGTATGTACATGCAGATGGACGAATGGCGGTGCACTCATTGCGCCATCCTCACGGGTGCGAAACTCTGACGATGCTGCTCGCAGGGACCGAATTGCTGCAAATGCTGACGGTGCACCTCAGTGCCATACCCCTTGTGTCGCGCGAAACCATAATCTGGATACAGTCGATCCATGTCCACCATGATGCGATCTCGAGTCGTCTTGGCAATGATGGACGCCGCACTTATAGCCTCGACCTTGTCGTCACCTCCGACTATCGCTTCGCCGTGGATCAAGCGGTCGTCAAATCGCAAATCAGGTAGTCGGTTACCGTCGATCAGAACACTTGCGGGCCTGACCCGTAATCCGAGGATCGCGCGCCGCATGGCGAGCATCGTTGCTGACAAAATATTGAGCGCGTCGATTTCAGCACGATCTGCCCAGGCCACTGCCCAAGCCAAAGCGGATTGGCGGATCTCGCCGTCGAGTTGATCCCGACGCGCCGCACTTAGCTTTTTGGAGTCGGCCAGGCCGACGACTTTTCGCGCCGGATCAAGTATGACAGCCGCAGCAACCACCGGACCTGCCAGTGGCCCGCGTCCGGCTTCATCTACCCCGGCGACAGGGCTGTCGGTATCGAAAAGCTGTGATTGCATGTGCTCGTTCTAAGTGGCGAGTTCTAATACTGCGTCGGCGGCTCGTTGGTCCGCGTCGAGCGCAAGCTCAACACGCAGTTTAGCAAATTGATTGCTGATCGACGCGCGCCTCTCGGCATCGCCAAGCAGGGCTGATACCTCTTTGGCCACCGCAGTTGGTGTCACCGCCCACTGGATAATTTCTGGCACCAATGCCTCATCGGTTAACAGATTGGGCAACGTAAAATACGGCGCCTTGATCAGGCCAAAAATCTGCACAATTCTCGCCGAGATCTCCGCAACCTTGTAGGCGGCGACCGTCGGCTTACAGAGTAGTGCTGATTCCAGGGCAGCCGTACCGGACGCGAGCAGCACGACATCGGCCGCGGTCATCGCCGCAATCGAATCAGCATCGACAAGTGTAAACAGGTGACTGACTCCGGCATCGGCTAGTTGTTGTTCGATCATCGGTCGAAGTTTGGCGGATGCCACCGGCGTAACAAATCGTAAGTTATCGTCCTCGGCGGCGAGCAACGCCGCAGCGGATGCGAATATCGGACCTAATCGCTTGACCTCATTGCTGCGACTACCTGGCAATACAGCTAGGACCGTGTGACCAGACAACCCGAGCGCATTGCGGATTGAGTCGGTGTCCGGGTTTACCGGCAAGCTATCCGCCTTGGGATGTCCTACAAAGACTGCGTCGACACCGCGCTCGTCATAGATCGCTTTTTCGAAAGGTAATATGCACAACACACGATCAACAGACTGCTCGACCGTCTTAATGCGCCCTGCCCGCCATGCCCAGATGGACGGACTGACGTAATGCACCACCGGAACACCCGCCTCTCGTAGTGGCCTCTCCAGCCCAAAATTAAAATCAGGGGCGTCAATTCCGACAAAGACATCCGGCGGATCCTGTTTCCAGCGATCAATCAATGAACGGCGCAATTTCAACAATCGAGGAATTTCAGAGAGCGGTTCAATCAGGCCCATGACAGCCAGAGCTTCAGAATCCTCGATTCGCGTGCAGCCAGCAGCAATCATATCCGGCCCGGCAACCCCTTCAAACGTCGCCTCGGGAACTCGCTCTTGTATGGCCCGAATCAGGCCTGCGCCCAGCAGATCGCCGGATGCTTCACCAGCAACCAGGGCAATCCGCATCTTTCTAACGGGCGATGCCGCGCTCGGACCCGCGCAGCGATTCAAGAAGTATTTCCAATTCTGGCTGACTAGACACGCGTTCTTCCAGTTCGCTCATCGCCTGGTCCAGCTTCAAGCCCTTGCGGTAGATAATACGATACGCGTCCTTAATATTTTTTATTTGCTGCGTATCGAAGTCGCGGCGCTTAAGACCTTCGCTGTTGATGCCACGCGGTACGCTTGGAGTTCCAGCCATCATCATATACGCGGGCACGTCACGATTAACGCCTGAATACATACCGATAAATGCGTGCGCGCCTATCGAGCAAAACTGATGCGCGCCGGAAAATCCGGCCATGATGACCCAATCGCCAATATTCACATGTCCTGCGAGCGTCGTATTGTTCGCCATGATCGTGTTGCTGCCAATGTGGCAGTCGTGCGCAACGTGGACATAGGCCATGATCCAGTTGTCATTGGCCATCGTTGTTTCGTAGTCGCCCTGCAGTGTGCCCCGGCTAAACGTACAAAACTCGCGAATCGTGTTGCGGTCGCCGATGATCAGGCGGGTCGGTTCGTCCGCGTACTTTTTGTCCTGAGGATCGTCGCCGATCGAGGCGAACTGGTAGATATGGTTGTTCTCACCGATGATTGTCGGGCCGTTGACAACTACATGGCTGTCTATCCGCGTGCCCGCGCCGATCTCTACGCCGTCACCAATTATCGAATAGGCGCCGATCTCGACATCGTCTGCAATTTTTGCGCTATCCGAAACAATTGCGGTTGCATGAATCACGATTTGTCTTTCTCCAGCTTTTTGACACGCTCAATCAGTTTATCCAGGCGCCTGACCCTGGCGACAATTCTGTTCCAGCCTCTAACCGGCTCCGCTGGAAAACCAGAACCGTAGGTGCCCGGCTCTGTGATGCTCTTGGTAACCATGCCCTGACCCCACACAATGACATCATCGCAAATAGCGATATGGCCAACCATACCCGCCTGACCACCGAACATGCAGCGCTTGCCAACCACGGCACTGCCAGCAAATCCACACTGCCCGGCAATAGCCGTGTGTTCCCCAATCTTGCAGTTATGCGCTATGTGCACGAGATTATCGATCCGCACACCATTGTCGATGACCGTGTCACCGGCCGCTCCCAGATCAATGGCGCAATTGGCGCCGATCTCTACATCATCGCCAATTCTGACCCCACCGAGTTGTGGCACCTTGACCCAACCTTGCGGCGTCATAGCGTTGCCGAATCCGTCGCTGCCAATAACAGTGCCAGGATGAATCAGCGCGCGAGCCCCCAATGTCACATTGCGCATCAAGGTCACGTTAGCGAGTAGCCGTGAATCTGGCCCAATCTCGCAACCCTCGCCTACAACGCAGCCCGGCCCGACATAACAGTTGTCGCCAACGGCGGCTCCAGCGCAAACGGTCGCCTGCGCTGCAATTTGCGCCGAAGACGATACCTTTGCCGTGGCCGCAACAAACGCCTTTTCATGAATACCGGCTTCGATGGCCGGCGCCGGATGCAGCAAAGCAGCGACCCGTGCGTAACAGGCGTAAGGATTTTCGTGAACCAGACAAGCCGTCGGACAATCGTCTGCATCATCGGCACGCAAAATTACAGCAGCTGCTTTTGTATCGGCCAGCTGCTGCTTGAATGCTTGTCCAGTTAGAAAGCTTATCGACGTTGGCGACGCGCTGCTTAGCGAACTAACTTCGCTAACCTCCACGGCAGCATCTCCACGTAACTCGCAGTCAAACGAAGCCGCAAGTTCCCCAAGGCTAATAGCCATAATTTTCAGTCACCAAGATGGTAAGTCTACGTTCGACCTCAATCCATGGCGTGTCCGATGACACTGAAATTAGGGTGCGGTCGCGGCCTGGAAGTTTGCTTCGACCGCCTGCAGAACACTGTTGGTAATATTAACTGCTGAGCTCGCGAACAAAACGCCATCACCGACAACAAGGTCATAGCCCTGCGCCTGAGCGTAATCCTGAACTTCCTTCAACAACGAGCGCTGCAATTTACCCAGCTCTTCATTCTGCCGCAAATTCAGATCCTCACGGAATTCGTTCTGCAAACGAGTGACCTCGCGTTGCAAGTCGCGCAATTCTTTCTCGGCGTTCGAACGTTCAGTCTCGCCCATAACGGCGAAGTCTTTCTGCGCTTTAGCCTGCAGGTCCTCGAACTCTTTTTGCTTGGCAACGAACTCGCGCTGACGCGGCGCGAACTCTTCCTGCAATGCATCCATCGCAGCTTTGGTCTGCGGCGCTTGTTCCATCAAAGCCTGAATGTTCACTACACCAACGCGAAGCTCTTGCGCTGCCGCAGGAACTGAAAAAGCACCAATCATCGCGATGCCGAGAATTAAACTAACTATTTGTTTCTTTACAACACTCATAAACACTAATTTCCTTAAAACGCCTGACCAATCGAGAACTGGAATCTTTCTATCTCGTCTCTGAAATATCTATCATTGCCTTTGTATTCGTTCAATGGGAACGCATAACTGAAGCGGAACAGCCCCATCGGCGACAACCATTGTACGCCAATACCGACGGATTCACGTAGTTCATTGAATTCCGGCTTGTATTCTACAGGAGCTCCTAACTTATCTGTAAAGTCGACCTCACCCGTATTGAAAACGTTGCCTATGTCGTAGAAAAGGCTTGCCCGGGCCTGCGACTGAAATTTCTGGGGAATTGGCAGAATCAGCTCCAACTGACTGGCAAGCATTACGTTTCCGCCGTACGGGTTACCGAAACTATCGCGCGGGCCGAGGTAGGACTCGCGAAAACCACGTACTGACTGCGGTCCGCCGCCGTAAAACTGTTTGAATGGCGGCAGCGCCGTAGTGTCATTCAATGCCTCACCCATTGCCGTGTCGACGTTGTACCGTATCGTCCATTTTTGTCCCAAGGGAATGTACTTCGTGAGACTCATGCGGGCGGTGTAGTAATTGACGTCACTACCCGGAATCGTAGCCGTCAGAAATACCTGGCCACGGGTTCCGCGGTTCGCAAACAACGCCCGGTTTCGACTGTCATAGGTCCAACCGACGATCGCCTCGACCGCGTCGTACGCCGTACCGAAAAATACGCCGCCATTACCGACTGTTTCCAGGAATGGATCACCGTTGTTCAATACCCAGTCCTGCGCCTGCTGCGTGCTGTTTGTCGATGCCAACAATTCGGCGTGTTGGTAATTCAACCCATACGACAAGGTTTGGTATTCCGTGATCGGATAGCCGTAGTCAAGCGTAGCGCCTGCACTGGTCGTGGAAAAATCGGAGGACGCCGAGGTAAATTGTGTGATCTCGCGAAAGTTCACGCCCATGGTTCGACGTACGCCATCCATGTTTCGATAGGGATCGGTATGCGACAGGCTGGCAACTTTTTGATACTTGCCGGAGATCAACTCCAGCGCGACTCGATTGCCGCTACCCAGGAAATTAGTGTGGATGACGCTACCATTCAGCAAGACACCTTGCGACTCTGAGAAGCCGACACCACCGCTGAATTGGCCTGGCATTCTGTACTCCAGGTCGAATTCGATATCCACAAGGTCTGGACTGCCAGGTACCGGAACATTGCGGGACTCCGCAGATTCAATATAAGGCAGACGCTGCAGACGCACCTTGGATCGGTCTACCAGGCGATTGGATAAATACGTGCCTTCCATCTGGCGCATCTCGCGACGTAAGACTTCATCGTCGATCTGGTCAACACCATTGAAATTGATGTTGCGTACGTGCACACGACTCTTCGGATCGATATAAAACGTTACTTTGACTTCCTTATTATCGTAGTCGAGTTCTGGAACCGGACTGATCTCAACGTTTGCATAACCGAGTTCGCCATAACGAAAGTTCATGAAATCAACTGACTGAGTTAGCAGCGCCTGATTGAAAATTGAACCGGGTCGTGCCAGCACCAGCGCGCGCAATTGCACTTCCGGAATTACGAGGTCGCCGATCATCTCAACTTCCGAAACGTTATACAGCTCGCCTTCGTGAACACCGATCGTAATGAACATATCTTTCTTGTTCGGCGAAATCGCAACCTGGGTGGAATCAATGCGAAAGTCTGCATAACCGCGATTCATGTAGTGCGAGCGCAAAGTCTCAAGGTCGCCGTCAAGTGCCTCTTTCGAATAGCGATCATCCTGACGAAACCAGGACAGCCAATTGGCTGTTTGCAGTCCAAAATTTTCGCGCAACTCTTCTTCTTCAAATATGCTGTTGCCGACGATATTTACTTGCCGAATTTTGGCGCGTTCACCTTCTGCGATTCTGAAACCAACTCTAACCGTATTGTTAGGACGATCCAGTACGTAAGCGTCAATCGTTACCGCATACTTGCCTTGACTGTAATACTGTTCCAGCAGCGCTGTCTTAACGTTTTCAAGAATCGAACGGTCAAAAGTTCGCCCCTTTGCCAGGCCTACGCCACGCAGAGACTCAGTCAAGTCTTCGGTCTTGATGTCCTTGTTGCCATCAATCTCAAAACTTTCGATAGAAGGACGTTCCTTAACGGCGATAACCAGTGCATCTCCGTCACGACGGAACTCGATGTCACTGAACAGTCCCTGCAGGTAGAGAGAGCGTATAGCTTCCTGAATACGTGAATCGCTGACGGTATCGCCAATATTAATCGGCAAATAGTTGAAAACCGTTCCTTCTGCAATTCGTTGCAGCCCTTCAACGCGCATGTCACGCACAACAAACTCTTCCGCAAAGGCGCTAAGCGGCAGCATCAACAGCGCTGCGATCATAGGAATCCGAATCAGGCGCCTGATTGAAAAATTGTTGGTGTTGCTATCTCTCATTACGTCGTTCTATCCCAGGACTCTGCTTAAATCGTTATAAAAGGCGAAACTCATTAAGAGTATCAATGCGAGTATGCCGAATTGCTGGCCTATGATCTGCGAGCGCTCCGACATCGGGCTGCCCTTCAGAAGTTCTACAGTTTGGTACACGATCTGGCCGCCATCAAGCACCGGTACCGGCAGCAGATTCAACACACCGAGACTGATGCTGACCAGCGCCAAAAATGTTAGGAACTGATTCAATCCACGCTCCGCTGAATCGCCAGCGAATTGGGCAATATTGATCGGACCACTGATATTTTTGACAGACACATCGCCGGTCACCATTCGACCCAGCATGGTTACCGTGAAGGCCATCGTGTCCCAGGTTTTCTGGGTAGCCTCGCCAATGGAGCTGACGAGTCCGAATTGCCGCATATACAGTAGATCGCCAAAATCATTGCGAACTCCAACGCCAATGCGGCCGATCGTCTGGCCTTCAACTTCTGCCGAACCGATTTCGATTTTGACGCTACGCAATGAATCATCGCGGTAGTAGTCCAGCGACACGGTCTCACCAGGTCGCGAAGATACCTCTGTAATCAACTCGCTTGAGGTGCGCACAGCAACGCCTGCGACAGCAACGATGCGGTCTCCTGATTCGAGATCAACGCGACTAGCTGCGCCGTCCGGGGAAATCTCGCCAAGAATTGCAGGCGGACGCCAAGGAGCAAAGCCCAGTCCATCAAAAATCATGCCGGGCTCAGTCAGCCGAGCGGCATCATCGCCGACATCGATAGTCGCAACGCGCTCAACGCCGTAAGCATCTTCAAGCCGCAGCGGAATCTGGCCGTCGTCGACCATCTCCTGCATGATCGCCAACAGTGCGGACTCCCAGTTAACCGCTTCCTTGTCACCAACAGCGACGATTCGGTCGCCGGATTCAAGCCCCGCCGTTGCCGCATAGGAATCGGGCTCGACATCACCAATGGCTGGTAGCAATGTTGGTACACCGCTGACGAAAATCACCCAGTAAGCAAATATCGCAAACAGGAAGTTAAAAACCGGGCCGGCTAGCAAAACGGCAATTCGAGAAGGAATTGGCCGATGATCAAAAGCACGCCCCTCATCTTGGGGAGCAACCTCACCTTCCCGGCTATCCAGGAATCTTACGTATCCTCCAAGCGGAATTGCCGAAATGCAGTATTCCGTTTGGTCCTCGCCATGCACCCAGGTGATGAGCGGCTTGCCGAATCCAATCGAAAAGCGCAATACCTTCATGCCGCACCAGCGACCCACGATGTAGTGCCCATACTCGTGAATCGCGACCAGTACACTGATCGCGATAATGAAAAACAGGAGATTTGTCAGGAATTCACTCATCTACTAAACGTACCTGATCAGTTCGCTGTACATGTTGACTAAGCGGCTGGCCCGCAGTTCCCGCCATGAACAAGAAAGCATACGTCCATTTGCCTGAATATTGACTGAATAAAGACTCATACGAAGCCCGCCCAGTTGAGACCCAGCGCGAATAGCGGCGCTGCCGCCGCTACACTGTCTATGCGGTCAAGAACACCGCCGTGACCCGGAAAAAGGCTGCCGCTATCCTTCACACCGGCAGTGCGCTTAAACATGCTAACCGTCAAGTCACCGACCACGGACAGTGCCGCTGCGGCAAGGCAAAACGGAATCAGCACAGACAGGTTGGATTCTACGTAGTACGAACGAATCAGAACCAGCAAAGTTACCGCCAGCAAGCCGCCGATAACGCCTTCCCATGTCTTGCCAGGGCTGACCTGCGGCGCGAGTTTTACGCGGCCCATGGTTCGTCCGGCAAGATACGCGCCGCTGTCGGCCATCCAAACTACCAATAACGCAAACAGCAGAAACATGCTGTCGTACTCGTACAGATTAACCAGCGCGATATACAAAGGAACCAGAGTCACGATGCCCGCAGTCCAGCGAACAACCTGTGGCACCGCCGTCGGGAAAAAGAAAATCCAGATCAGCGCCACAAACCACCAGGCCAGACTTACCAGTAACAGCTGATTGCTCCAGGCGCCGAAGAATAATACGGTCACGGCCAGCAGCCCTGCGATGAGCGCGACAAACGCGACGCGCAGACCCAAACTCTTACTGTTTAGAAACCCGGACCATTCCCAGGCGCCGGCGACGATCAACAGGCCCAGTGTTATATGCACAGCCACTGGCGGCAGGACGAACAAGACGACACCCAGAACTGCAAGCGCGATGACGGCGGTGATAATTCTTTGCTGCATCAGCTGGCCGCCTCTACCTGGTCACCCGTATGTCCGTAACGACGCTCTCGATTGGCGAAGAATTCCAGCGCCTGGTCGAAGTCGGTCTCGTCAAAATCCGGCCACAAAGTGTTACAAAACCACAGCTCGGCGTACGCGAGATTCCATAACAGGAAATTGCTTATCCGCTGTTCGCCACCCGTGCGTATTAGCAAGTCCGGGTCAGGTGCGCCCGCCAGGGCCAACTCGCCGGAAATCGCTTCATCATCAATGTCGTCGACCGCAATTTCGCCTCCCGCGACCCGCTCTGCCAAGGTACGTACGGCGTTGCCAATATCCCAACGACCGCCATAAGCAACGGCGACCTGCAGACTGAGGCCAGCATTATCTTTGGTCTGATCTTCTGCCGCATCGATCATCTTCAGCAGTCCTGGCTGTAACAAGTCGCGAGCTCCGATAAAACTCAGGCGCACTTCATTACGATGCAAGTCGTCGACTTCTCGTTGCAGGGCCTCAACAAACAACCCCATCAATTTACTGACCTCTTCACGCGGTCGATTCCAGTTCTCACTACTAAAAGCAAATAAAGTCAGATACTTAACGCCACGTTTTGCAGCTGTTTCTACGATATTTCTTACGGCGCCAACGCCTGACCGATGGCCAAGGTGGCGCGGCATGGCGCGTTTTCTCGCCCAGCGCCCGTTGCCATCCATAATGACAGCGACATGGGCTGGTATGTGCGTATCAGCCGTCACTCTAGACCTCGAGCAACTCGGCCTCTTTATCTGCCAGCACCTGGTCTATTTCTGCGACGTACTTGTCGGTGATGGTCTGGATTTCGTCCTCACCACGATGCTCGTCGTCCTCGCCAATCATTTTTTCCTTCAAGAGGTCCTTAACATCCCCGATCGCGTCACGCCGAATATTGCGCACCGCGATTCGGCCGTTCTCCGCTTCATTGCGAACGACCCGGATCATGTCTTTGCGTCGCTCCTCGGTGAGCGCCGGTAATGGAACCCGAATAACCGTTCCGGCCGACGCTGGGTTCAAACCCAGGTCCGAATTGATAATCGCCTTTTCTATGACGGGCACCATGTCTTTTTCCCACGGCGTAACCGTCAGTGTACGAGAGTCTTCAACACCTACGTTAGAAACCTGGTTCAAAGGCGTCGCTGAACCGTAGTAGTCCACCGTAATATGATCGAGCAAGCTGGTATGTGCGCGGCCTGTGCGAATCTTGGTCATTTCCTGCTTCAACGAAACGACACTCTTGGCCATTCGCTCACCAGCATCTTTTTTGATTTCGTCCAACACTTTTCTTGCCTCTCTATATGTTTAGTTGACCTGCCCGTTCAGGCCGTCACAACTGTGCCAACCTCCGCACCTGACATCGCCTGTGTAAGAGCATCAGGTCGCGTCAAATCAAACACTCTTAGCGGAAGATTGTTGTCTCGACACATAACAATTGCTGTCGCATCCATGACCGACAATTTGTCAGCCAGCACCTTGTCGAAAGAAACCGTCTCGTATCGCTTCGCATCCGGATTACCGACCGGATCAGCGTCATAAACGCCATCAACCTTGGTTGCTTTAAGCAAGACATCCGCGCCGATCTCGATCGCGCGCAAACTTGCGGCAGTGTCTGTAGTAAAGAATGGATTGCCCGTTCCGGCAGCGAGAATTACGACGCGGCCTTTCTCCAGGTGCCGAACAGCACGGCGACGAATATAGTCTTCGCAGACATCGTGAATCTGCAGCGCGGACATGACTCGCGCATAGACACCGGCCGACTCGAGCGCGTCCTGAATGGCCAGCGCGTTCATTACCGTGGCCAGCATGCCCATGTAGTCGCCGGTCACGCGGTCCATTCCGGCCCGCGCAAGTCCTGCGCCGCGAAAAATATGGCCACCGCCAATGACGATCGCAATTTCAACGCCGGTTTTTTGCGCCGCGGCAATCTCGCTCGCCAATCGCTGAATGACACTGGGCTCGATACCGTAGTCCAACTCGCCCATTAGCGCTTCGCCACTGAGCTTTAACAGAACACGTTGGTACTGGGCCGGGGAATCACTCATAGCATGCCTTTTCTTGTCAAAACGGCTGCCAGGCGGCTATTCGCGGCCCGCCAGGCGGCCGTTGATTCTATCAAAAATCAGTCTTTGTTCTTGGCGTCTTCGATCTGCTTCATGACCTCATCAGCGAAGTTCTCGACTTTCTTTTCGATACCTTCACCAACTTCGAAACGAACAAACGAAGTAACCGTGGCGCCCGAATCTTTCAAGAGCTTGCCAACAGTTGTATCTGGATCCTTAACGAACGGTTGCCCGACCAAGGTAATTTCCTTGAGGTACTTGTTAATCCGTCCGGTGACCATTTTTTCGATGATCTCGGCCGGCTTACCAGATCCCTGGGCCTTTTCTGTCTCGATACGGCGTTCGTTCTCAAGCGTTTCGGCCGGTACCTCAGACTCGTCAATGTGCGCCGGGTTGATCGCTGCAACATGCATTGCGATATCCCGTGCCAAAGCTTCATCGCCACCGTTCAAAGCAACAACAGCACCAATGCGGGCGCCGTGCGTATAACTAGAGATAACGCCGTCGGACTCAACGCGCTCAATGCGCCGCACGCCGATATTCTCGCCAACCTTGGCGATCAGCTCGGTACGCGCTACTTCAATGGTTCGTCCGTCACCAATATCCTGTGAAGAAAACGCCTCCATATCCGTCGTGCCAGCACCCATAGCGGCCGCAGCAACAGCATCAGAGAATGCGATGAAATTTTCGTCCTTGGCGACAAAGTCGGTTTCGGAGTTAATTTCAACAATTACCGCGCTACTGCCGTTCTGCGCTACGACGATGCGACCGTCGGCGGCTACTCGGCTTGCCTTCTTGTCGGCTTTGGCCTGACCCGATACACGCAGCACTTCTGCTGCCGCGTCGAGGTCACCTTCTGCCTCAACGAGTGCTTTCTTGCACTCCATCATGCCCGCGCCAGTACGTTCGCGCAGGTCTTTAACCATTGCCGCACTAATCGTCATCGCTGGTACCCTCGTCTTTCTTAGCTACCTTTTTCGCGGTTTTCTTGGTCGTTTTCTTCGTGGCAGCTTTCTTAGCGGTTTTCTTCGCCGCTTTTTTGGCTACTTTTTTCTTGGCTGGTGCTTCTTCTTCAGCCGCAGCCTCTTCAGCTGGCGCAGCCTCTTCAGCTGGTGCAGCTTCTTCTGCTGGTGCAGCCTCTTCTGCTGGTGCTGCTTCTTCTGCTGGCGCAGCCTCTTCAGCTACTGCCTGTTCCTCAGTGGCTGACTCTGCCGCTGCTTTCTTCGGCTCGGCCTTTTTAACACTGGCTTTTTTCTTAACAGCTGCTTTCTTGCCTGCCTTTTTCTTGCGGCCACTTGATTTCTTGACGTTACCTTCAGCGTCGAGCTCAACGAACTCGTCTTCACCGAGTGTTACCTCAGGAAGCGATGCCTTGCCGTCAAGAACTGCGTCGGCAACCATGCCCGAATAAAGTTCGATAGCGCGCATCGCGTCGTCGTTGCCAGGAATGACATAGTCGACTCCGTCCGGCGAACAGTTCGTGTCAACGATCGCAACGACCGGAATACCCAGCTTCCGAGCTTCGCGGACAGCGATATCCTCATGATCGACGTCTACGACGAACAATACGTCGGGCAGCGCGGTCATTTCCTTGATACCGCCGAGACTGCGTTCCAGTTTTTCCTGTTCGCGACTCAAGCCAAGGATTTCTTTCTTGGTCAGGCCTTCAAAACCACCTTCCTCGGCCATCTGTTCGAGCGTCATCAAACGCTTTACAGACTGTCGAATGGTCTTGTAGTTGGTGAGCATGCCACCGAGCCAGCGGTAGCTGACAAACGGCATGCCAGCACGTGTCGCATGCGTCTTCACAGACTCACGCGCAGCACGCTTGGTGCCCACGAACATGACTTTGCCGCCATCGGCGACGGTAGCTTTTACGAATGCACAAGCCTCACGAGCCAGGGGTAGGCTCTTTTCGAGGTTGATGATATGGATCTTGTTACGCTCGCCAAAGATGTACGGTGCCATCTTCGGGTTCCAGTAGCGGGTCTGGTGACCAAAATGCACGCCAGCCT
>JBPCXZ010000033.1:0-2536 GCA_051008055.1 Woeseiaceae bacterium | reverse complement strand
AATGTCGGCGCTTCGTTCACTTCGATTGTCGATACCTTCAGTTCATCAATATCAGCACCGTGGTTGTGCTCTGCGTTGGCAATAGCCGACTCGAGTACTTTCTTGACGATGCCTGCACTTTTCTTTGGTGAAAAAGTAAGCGTCTTCAGCGCCTCATCCACATCCTTGCCACGGATGGCGTCAGCCATCAGCCGGCATTTCTGCGGCGAAATCCGCGCATAGCGAAGCGTTGCTGCAACCTGCATGACGTGCTCCCAGTCCTACTTCGTTTTCCGGTCACCGGAGTGACCTTTAAAAGTTCTTGTGACCGCAAACTCGCCGAGTTTGTGGCCGACCATGTTTTCAGAGACCAGCACAGGCACGTGCTGACGGCCATTGTGAATGGCGATAGTCAGCCCAACCATGTCGGGCAGAACCATTGAACGCCGTGACCATGTCTTGATCGGACGGCGGTCGTTCGCCTTGGACGCCTCTGCAACTTTCTTCTGCAGATGCGTATCAACAAACGGGCCTTTTCTTACTGAACGTGGCATTTAATCTTTCCTGCAATTCCTGTCCTGAGTTGTCGCGCGCATCGCGCGCTCCTACGACACGTAGTCGCTATTTTTTACGCTTGCGGCGGCGGACAATCATGCTGTCCGTGCGCTTGTTCGAACGCGTCTTGTAACCCTTGGTTGGCGTGCCCCACGGGCTGACCGGATGACGGCCACCCGAGGTACGGCCTTCACCACCACCGTGCGGATGATCAACCGGGTTCATGGCAACACCGCGAACCGTCGGACGAACACCTCTCCAGCGCTTTGCACCGGCCTTGCCGAGCTTGCGCAGGTTGTGTTCGCCGTGACCTACCTCACCGACCGTCGCGCGACAGTCGATATGAATTTTTCTCATCTCACCGGAACGCAGGCGAATCGTCGCGTAAATGCCTTCGCGCGCTGCGAGCTGCGCCGTGCCGCCAGCTGACCGAACCAGTTGTCCACCCTTACCCGGCTTCATCTCGATGTTATGAATCAAGGTACCTACCGGAATCGCTTTCAACGGCAATGCATTGCCTGGCTTGATCGGCGCATCTTCACCGCTTGAGACAGGCGTGCCTTCAGAAACGCCTTTCGGTCCCAGGATGTAACGACGCTCGCCGTCCGCGTACTTGATCAGCGCGATGTGGGCGCTGCGGTTCGGATCGTACTCAAGACGTTCCACAACGCCCGGAATACCGTCCTTGTCACGCTTAAAGTCGATGATCCGGTAACGCTGCTTGTGCCCGCCACCGTGATGACGAACCGTGATACGGCCGTTGTTATTGCGACCACCGCTCTTGGTTTTCTTGTCAACCAGCGCTTCATGCGGCTTGCCTTTGTGCAATCCGGGCGTCTTAACCGCTACCTGGAATCTCCGTCCTGCGGACGTCGGTTTTGATTTGTGTAATGACATCAGTTTTTACCGTTCGCCTTATTCGCCGCCGAGGAAGTCGATGCTGCTACCCTCAGCCAGCCTGACGTATGCCTTTTTCCAGCTCGGACGACGGCCACTTGTCTGCCCGTGGCGTTTGACCTTGCCCTGGTAGTTCATGACCTGAACTTTCTCCACACTGACTTCGAACAGGAGTTCAACCGCCTGCTTGATTTCAGATTTCGTGGCGTCCGTGCGTACTTTGAAAACAATCTGGTTCTGCTCGGCAGAGAAGTGACTCTTTTCCGACAGATGCGGTCCTTCGAGGACCGTCAAAATCCTTTCCTGGTGTGCAGCAGCGCTCATGACAGTCGCTCCTCAATCATCTTCAGCGCCGGCAAGGTCATCAGCACCTTTTCGAAACGCATCAGCACCACCGGGTCGATCGAAGCCGCATCGCAAATGCCAACGTCCGGCAAGTTGCGCGCTGACAAAAATACCTTCTCGTCGAACGCTTCATTGACGATCAGCACGTTATCGAGATCCAGCTTTTTCAGAATGCCGGCCAGCTCTTTGGTCTTCGGCGCTTTCATCTCGATCGAATCGGTAATAATCAGTCGATCCTGACGCACAAGTTCTGACACTACGGAGCGCAGCGCGGCCTTGTACATCTTCTTGTTTACTTTCTGGCTGTAATCGCGCGGCTTGGCTGCGAAGGTCCGACCACCGCCGACCCAGATCGGGCTGCGAATCGTGCCCGCCCGGGCACGGCCTGTACCTTTCTGCCGCCACGGCTTTGCGCCACCACCGCGCACTGCTGCACGGTTCTTCTGAGCCTTGGTACCGGCACGTCCGCCGGCGAGAAACGCGGTGACCACCTGGTGGACCAGCGCTTCATTGAATTCTGCGCCAAATGCGCTGTCTGCGACGTCTACGGTGCCGCTGCCTGCCGTCTTGATCTTCATGATGCGGCTCTTGCTTTGATGGACGGCTGAACAACTACACGGCCGTCCTTGTGGCCAGGTACCGCACCCCTGATCAGGAGCAGGTTGCGATCCTGATCAACGCGCACTACGACAAGATTTTGTGCAGTGCGGCGTACGTTGCCCATGTGACCGGACATCTTCTTGCCTTTGAATACACGACC
>JBPCXZ010000032.1:0-3757 GCA_051008055.1 Woeseiaceae bacterium | reverse complement strand
GGTGATTCCAGTCAGCACTTCCGGTTGGGGTCACCAGCAGACTGTTTGAACCAGCGCGGAAAATGTCCACTTTTCATCCGATAGCTGCCTTCTACCTCCACGACCTGAAGGGTCCGTTATGTGCCATTTCCGGACGTCTCAGGTCGTCTTCAGGCCAGCCTTTTTCAGACCATCAAGGACATGCTCGAGGACGTTTTCGTTCGGAATGAAGCTTCTGAGAAACCGCCGTGGCTCTTCCGCAAATTTCGGATTGAGGCGGTTTACATGATCCAGTTCTGTTCGTGCTGCATGGATAAGGCCCAGTTGCGCGAGTGCCGCAGCCCGCTCCAGGGGCCCCCAGAAGAATTCTGGCATACCGAAGGCGATCGCCGAGCTCAAAGCATTTTCGTAGTCGCCGCGATGGTAGTACGACAGGAAGTTTGGATGGTGTAACCAGCCCGGATGGTCTCCCCACTTCGGTATTTCGACCAGCCCGAGATGGCCTTCATTGTCCCGCCTGGCCGCCAGCGTAATGAGCCAGGTCGCTTGTGCGGCCAGGGCTTGATCGTCTTGACAAGATGCCAGCATAGCGCGGCCCTGCTGCTCCGCCGTATCAAGGTCACCGTCCTGCAAAGCAATCAACCCGTTGACAAAGCAGATGTGCGGATTCGCAGGCGTTAGTTCGGAAGCGCGCTTCGTTATTTGACGGGCTTCCTCCAGGTGATCTTCAGTATCATCGAAGGCGTGAACATAGGCGTCAATCGACAATTCGGCGAGAGCGGCTAACAATTTTGGATCATCTGGCCGCGCCTCAACAGCGCTCGCCGCTGCCTGGTAGGCGGCTCGATGTGCATTTGGCGTGGCTACGCGGTGATAGGTGTCAAACAAGCGGCCAACGTCATCAGTCGTTGGCATTTCGCGCACTTCGCTGCGTAGTGCCATGACCGGCGCGTAGCGGCCGGGCTCCAGCTTGATAATGACATCATCTGTTCGTCCATTGGCCGCATAGTACAGGGCGAGCGCGGTCCGCAGCCTGTGGGCCGCCACTCTCACTATCGAATCCTCCGAATTCCTGAAGTCTACGCCTTTATTGAAGACCGCCGTGGCGATCGTCGAAACATTGAGCTCCTTTCTGCGTCCGACAAGCGTTTCGTCAACAATGAAACGCAGCAAATTCTGCAAAGTCGGCGCATCGCGCAAGGATCGACTGGAGAGGACCTTGTCGAGCTGGTCTAGCACAGCCTCCGGTGAGGGGGGGGCCGACGTTCCACTGCCATACTCAAGTTTGCCAAGTTGGTCCTCGCTCATGCGGTCGCGCTCCAACGGTAAAGAAAGTGCCCGTGGGATAGGTTAGTAACCTTCCGGTCGCCTGACAATCGATTAAGCTGAAAACCACTCATCCTGACGGAGCTTGTGGCGGTGCAATTTGTTTTGTACGCGATGAAGGTTGCGGGAGGTTTGTTGTAGCCATGGCGCTGGGGATTGAAGGGAAAATCGATCATGACAAACACTAAAGATCGTTGGAAACATGAACCAGATGACCGCGAAGAGATCGACGAAGTCAAGCGGGGGTTTGTCAAAGGCGCAGCGTTGGCTGCCACGGCGGCAGCGGCGTACAGCACAGGAGGCGGACAGGCTCATGCGGACAGCTACAGAGAGGAAGCCTCTCGCTATATTCCGCCAGGGCAGTGGCCGCACCATTTGGCGCTTGAATGGTATGAACTCCCGAGTGACGACCCGAGTGTCATCGAAGTATGGGGTTACACCGATCGAATGTCATACAAACCCGGCGATGAAGTTTCATTCCACGTTTCAACCGGTGCGCCGATATTTGACGTCACAATATATCGCGACGGCGGCAAGCTGGAAAAAATCCATACAGCCGAGGATCTGACTGGCAAGCGTTCAGCGACGTCTCAGGACGCCTATTCCACTGGCTGCGGATGGCCTGCGCTTTACAAGTGGAGACTTCCAGAAGACACGCGTTCCGGTTTCTACCTCGTCGTATTTTCAGTGATGAGAGGGGATGAGCGTGTAGAACAGGAAGCTGGTTTTTGCGTACGGCCGGCAAGCCCGAAGTCCAAAATTGCCTTCATGCTCGCGACGAGTACCTGGATGTCCTACAACGACTGGGGTGGCGGCAGTTATTACGGAAAGCCCGGAGCCACAGGCGGAGCCCTGGGGTCGAGCGAGGGCGAGGTCGGCATTGTCCCGCGCCTACACATACATCGTCCGTGGGCGCGGGGTTTCATGCGCCTGCCCAACAGTGCCGTGCGTTGGACTACTCCGGCGGTTCCGGTGCGACCGAAGGGTCAATCCATTACTTATCCCCACTTCGAATTCTGTTTAGCTAACGGCTTTTCCAAATGGTGCATGGCCGGCGGATGGGCAGCCTACGATCGGCATTTTGCTATCTGGGCCGAAAACAACGACTATGAGATGGATTACATCACTCAACATGATCTACAGGCCAATCCGGAAATTCTGAATGACTACCAATGTCTGGTTACTGTCGGCCATGACGAATATTACTCATGGGAGATGCGCGAGAGCATTGAGAAATGGTTGGAGGCCGGCGGGCATTTCGCCCGGTTTGGGGGCAATCTGCAATGGCAGGTCCGTTACGAAGACCAGGGTCGCGTCCAAATCTGTTACAAGGGATTTGCTCGGAAGAACGACCCAGTAAAAGACGATCCTACTCGCGTCAGGCGAATGACTAACGCTTGGGAAAGCAAACAGGTGAACTGGCCTGGCGCGCAGACCTTCGCTTCTTCGTCTACTTTCGGGCACCTTATTGGGGTAGGCGGTGCTGCGCCTCGCACAGGTGGCTTCACCGTATATCGACCAGAGCATTGGATGATGGCGGACACTGACCTCTACTACGGTGACAGTTTTGCCGCTGAATATGTCCGTTTCGAATGTGACGGTATCCCCTACACATTCCGCGATGGGCTACCGTATCCGACGGAAGAATTTGGCACGCCAACCAACATCGAGATTGTCGGGTTGTTCCCCACACTGAACCGAGAAGAAGATCGCGATCATTCGATCACCATGGCCAGTCAGGCATACGGTGACGGAGTACCCATCGATATTTACGACACCGATACTATCACGCCTGAACAGAGAGAAAAGCATGTACGCGGTTGCGGAATTCTTGCCTATATGCCGAAGGGCAAGGGTGATGTTGCCACAGCGGCCGTGAACGAGTGGGTCATCGGACTCGGCAAGGATGAGTTCGTCGACCAGATCACACACAATGTGTTGAAGCAGTTTACCTCTTGAATGTTAAACTCGCACATTGATGCAATTTGGAAGCGGCTCCAAGGGGCCGCTTTTTGCGTTTCTCGAATGTCCGCTCCGGGTCAGAAACAGACCCCCTGGGATGCGGCTGAGCAGGTCCGCTTTGCGCCAAAAGGCGAGATTTTTGCACCTCGCAACGAAAGGCAACTTTGAACCTGTTCCGTTGAAAGGTCCCTTTCCGGCGAAGATCAAAAACAACTGGTCCCTGGATGCATGAAAGAGATTTTGGCAGAAACCGGTACCCTTGATGCAGCTCTAGTCTCCATGCGTGCCAGTGGCCGTCAGGCGAAAAAGTTCTTCAGTCCGCCAAGCAACATTTGCATGCCGATGGTCATAAGCAACAATCCACCGATGCGGAGAATGACTTCCACGCTTTCAGGTCTGATCCGCTCGATCAACTGTCCGAGCCATGCAAACGAAAAGTAAGCGACACCGGCCACCGTCGCAACCGAGATCAATACGCTAACCAACCCGC
>JBPCXZ010000031.1:0-5027 GCA_051008055.1 Woeseiaceae bacterium | reverse complement strand
GCTACCGCGCTACCTGACGTCAGGCCGCCGCCGCCGCAGGGAATGATGACCTGCTCGACCGGCATGCCCAGCGTTAATGACTGCTTCGCGATCTCCAGTCCTACCGTGCCTTGCCCGGCAATGATGTCCTGATGCTCGTATGAGGGAACGATGACCGCGTCCCGTTCCGCTGCCAGCCCACGCGCAATTTCCTCGCGGTCGCCCGTGTAACGATTAAAAGTGATGACTTCACCACCAAGCCGCCGGGTATTCTCAAGCTTCGCCCGCGGAGCGTCCTCCGGCATAACGATTGCTGTATGGATGCCGAGCATGCTGCCCGCCGCAGCGACTCCCTGCGCGTGGTTGCCGGAGGACCAGGCAACTGCGCCACGAGCTGCCGCTTCCGGCGTCAACTGGCTTAACATGTTGTAGGCACCGCGCATCTTGAACGAGCCGGTACGCTGAAAGCACTCCGGTTTCAGCAGCACACTGCCAGCCACTTGCTCATCGAGAACAGCGGACTGCAGCAAGGGAGTTTCTACCACTACCTCGCGAATTCTTTTGGCAGCGGCTTCAATATCGGCCAACGTCGTCATTCGAGCAGCAAATCTACCTTGGCGGCACAGATGAAGTCGTTGTCAGACAGTCCACCAATCGCGTGCGTTGTCCAACTCACAACACACTGGCCATAGCTAAGCAGGATGTCCGGATGGTGGCCCTGTGCGATAGCAATCCAGGCAACTGCATTGGCGAATCCCAGCGAGCGGCTGTAGGCGGGAAAGTCGAATGTTCGCGAAATCTCGAGACCGTCGTCGCTAATCTTCCAGTCACCGTGTAATTCGCCAGCCAAAGCCCGTGCCGCAGACGCACTCAATGGTTCAACACCGCCCTCGCAGGGCTTGCACTGCTTCGTTGCCAGTTCTTCACTCATGGGAACAGCATAGCAGGGATTTCGAGCACAAAAAAAGCCGGCCCGAAGGCCGGCAACGGAGAGACTCATGAAGAGTCGCGGGGTAATCTGTTAAGGGAGTTGAGCGACCGACTCAGCATCATCAATAAAGAGCGTCAGACTGACGCGGCGTTCCAGAGCGTAGCTATCTACCGTGGCATCCTGAGCCGGCGCTTCACCGTGTGCTGATACCTGGATGCGCGACGGATGAATGCCTGCATCGATCAACTGATCGCGAACAAACTCAACGCGTTGCAACGAAAGACCGTAGTTGTAAGACTCGTCGCCTCGCTCGTCGGCGAAACCGTCGAGCTGCACGCGCACATCATCCATGGCGGCAAGCGTCGCACCTAAAGTGGCTAGACGATCGCCGGTGGTATCGGCAAGCACAGTCTCGTCAGTCCGAAACAGCAGGTCCATGGCAATACCTGCCTGCAGCATGCTGACGAGCTCCGGCCGAGCAATCTCCTGCATCTTGTCCAGCTCAATCTTGGCCGCTGCGTAGTTAGCGTTTAAGTGGCGCAGATCTGTGCGTGACTGCTGCAGTGATGCATCGAGCGAGTCAATTGATTCGTTCTTTTTGTAAAGAGTGTCGCCAACTTTGGCGCCGATAGCTGCACCGACCAGGAAACCGACCGGACCCGCTGCGACGGCGCCGATGACTGCGCCCGTGCCGACGCCAACTTTCTCTTCCTTTGACGGTTGTGAAGCATGTACGGAGCCGGAGCCCAGCAGTGCCGTGGTAAGAATTGCCAGAAGTGTTCTACGCATGATTTTGTCCTCCAAAAGATGATTGCGTCTACGGAGTTCATTACACGCGCCAAAACGGCTGACCAAAGGCCAGGATCATGGAAAGGAAGCGATCAATTGTGTCGAATTGTGGCGGGTTAGCTGCGTGGATCCGACAAGGCAACGAAGGTGCCACCGTTGCGCTCGCACAAAATTCTCATCAACTGTGCAAACCGACGGGACGTATCGGCTGCCTGCCGGCCTGGCTCGAACAGAAACGGAAATCCAACCGCATGAATTCTCACCAGCAGGTTGCCATCATTGGTGGGCCGGTTCACGGTCTCGACCTGACGGATGACATTTTCCACTGAGCCACCACTGAATTCATCGCCAAACACGTAAATACTGATTTTCTTGTCCGGTGCCCAGAACGTGCTGATCGCGTAAATGATGCCGTCGACCGGATTACTGTCGCTGAATGGACGCCAGTTACGCATGGTATTGACGATTGCCTCGCGCCTTCCCGGCGTATCAGGAATCCATCGGCCACGATACTGCTGGAACATATAGCTGCCGTTGTCATTCATGATCTGGATGCCCTTCACCTGCGGGTAAACGTCCAGCGTTTCGGTCAGCTTGGCGATAGCTCTGTTCCAGTTAAACTGCTGCATGCTGCCAGACGTATCAACGATAAAAATCACGTATTCGCTGTCCGCCGGGATACCGGCAACCGCATCATCCGATGCGCGCCGATAATATGGCGCGAGACGGCGCATTTCATCGGTCAGACGCTGCTTGGTAATCTGCAAGGCGCCTTCATCAACAACAGACTCTGACGTACTTTGCGTTGCCGCATATTGCCCGCGCACGGTACTGAGTTCGCCCTGCAACCGAGCCAGCTTCAGTTTGCTCTCGGACGTTTGCATGCGCACATCTTCTAAATCACGATTGATAACAGCAGTCTCACCGCGAATATCGAATAACTCCTGTTGCAGCAGGGCAATCAGAGACTCCAGGTCATCCTGAGTTTTTTCGATGATCACGGGTTCATAGATCTTGCTAAGCACCAGCAACAGAATAATTGCACCGAAACCGCAACAAATGCAGTCAAGGAAAGACAAGCTGAATGCTTCAATATTGCGGCGTTTTCTCATCGGTATGCGCCTCTAGACTCTACGGCCAGTCTCGGCTGACACTAATGAAAGAGCCACCCGTCCGGTAAGCGAGAACCCAATACAGGAATGGTGCGTCGTAATCCCCTTCCAGTGGATATAGAAACACATTGACTGGAATGCCTGAGGGCAACCCGCGAAGCGCCCGCGTGTGCATATTCAGACGCTCACGACCGCTGACAGTCTTACGATCATCGTCTACGCTTTCCATTGTCGGCAAACCGTCCACCAGCAAAATAATGTTGTCTGGTCGAGGCGTCAGGCTGTTAACAACATCATAGGCGCTCTGCATATTAGTGCCGTTCTCCGGTGGCGTGCGACGCAGAACGCGTATGGCTTCATCCAGCTGCGTATTGTCATCGGCCTTTAGCCAGACGCCTTCACTACCTTTGATGACTGGCTCGGCGGTTTCATTGAACATATAGATCTGGAACTCGCTGCCGGGTGCGAACTGGGCGGTGAGCCAATCGACACTGGCAACTACCTGCCGCCATTTGACTGCGGCGAGCTTGTCCTCTACAGGCATGTTGCGACGTCGAATGATGTTGACGATCGTTGTATCGAGCATGCTGGCTGAACGATCTACCAGGATCAGCGTCCGACTTCCGCCTAACTTAAGCCCGGTCAGATACTGCCGGTCTCCGTCACCCTGGAATTCGCGAAGCTTGTTGCCTTCACCCTCCTGGCTTTCTGCAAGCGCGAGCAGCCGCTTGACCTCTTCTTCAAGATTCTCGATGTCGGACTGGAGTTGCTCGACACGTTCGATTTTGGCCAGCGTTTCCGAATCATACTTAGACAACTCCGCACGCAGTTGCTCAATAAGCGCAATAATCTGGGCGATCTGACCCTCGGCACTGGTCTTCTCGGTATCCAGCTGCTCCATTGTGTTTTTGGCGAGCACGAGGTCCTTGCGGCCCTCCAGGATTTCAATTTCTATTTTTCGTGTTTCCGCCATCAAGTCAGTTGGGTCGCTTTCTGTGGTCTCCCTAACTTGCGAGTTGATGATCATGAAGAACAGAATTACGGCGCCGAAACCACAGCTCATGCAATCGAGGAACGACATACTGAAGACTTCAAACTGACGCCGCCTACGAGCCATCCGGTGTCTCCACGGTAATCAGCCTCAGCTCGAATCCAGGCGAGCCAACGCGAATCGAGTCGCCGATTTGCAAAACCGCTGAGCCGTCAATCACATGGCCATTCAGAAAGGAACCATAGCGACTCGAGTCGCGAACCACGCATTGCCCGTTTTCGCGCTGTACTGAACAATGCTGTCGAGATACTCCGGGCATATCATCGCGCAGGTCTATCCAGCGTCCTTCGCCGGGCTGCGAGCCCACATTGATTGCGTCTTCACCAATCGGGTATGCCGTATTCTCAAAAAGAATGTGCGTCGGCCGCCCACCTTCCGACTTGGTCTCCGATATCGCGACCTGCACCGCGGACTGGTCCCATGGCAGCTGGCGAATCAAACTGACGCCGCTATCACTCTGCTGCATGTCGCGGCAACGGGTCAGCAAGCCACGAGCCGTCGCACCCGGTTCAAGCAGGAACACCTCACCGCCTACCCGTGCGACGAGCAAGTTAGCCAGCCCGGGCATGGTCGCGGCACGGTCCGTCAACTGAATGGCCGGCGTCTCATCGGCACGATAGATGGCGCGCAGATTGCTGGCGATGCGCTGGTAGACAGGCGCTGCGGCAGCTTCAATGGCCAGCGATTCTATTTCTGCCTCATGCTTGATGCCCCGGTATTCGACCTGCATTGGAACCGTGGCATTAGTCGACGCGATTCTCAGCCATTCCGGCAACTGGTCCTGCAAAGCTTGCTCAGTTTCCGCTGTATGCAACGGATCGAAGCGCGATTGACGCACAAACGCCTCCGCAATTACTTTTCGCCATGCATCGAAGAGCGGCAGCAGCCCTGATTCGTCAATGACCTCGGAGCGTTCAACACTTGCCTGACCACCCTGGCTCATCCGGCTCAGTACGGTCGAATGCAAACTGATATCGACGTGTACTGGTACCGCGTCCTTGTACTCGCGGCGAGTCGCTGCCACCGCGGCATCGATCATTGCGACCACGGGAATGTTCAGTTCTGCGGCAATGCCAAGAAACAGGCCAAGGTTGTGGTTGCTCATGTAGGCCGGCACGGCGACAACCAGCCGGTCGCCCTGCTGTGCGGCCGCTCGCCAGACTTG
>JBPCXZ010000030.1:0-3716 GCA_051008055.1 Woeseiaceae bacterium | reverse complement strand
TCGCCAGGTACGACTGCACGCCCTGGCTATCGAACAGGTAAGTACCGCCGACCTGCAGGTTATAGATGTCGAGATCGAACTTCGGCGGGTTGAGTACGCCACCCTGGCGTTCCACGTCAGTCGGCTGGTGCGAGAAATATACTTCCCACTCCGTATTACCATCGTTCCGCGTATTCCAGATCAGACCGTACGCGGAAGAATCGCTGGCATCGAAGGTAATGTCCGAGTCTTTCTCGCTGAAGTCACCACCCGTGCGCATTGAACCGAATAGCGTAAATGACGAATCGAGCGATTGTTCCTGCGCGAAGGCGCTCGTCGCGCTGAGACAAAGTGCAATTGCAAGCCAGAGGCTCTTCGAATTTCTTACCACCATGTGGCGTACAGCCCCGTCAACATCAAGATGATGACGAGTGTAGCCCAATTGAAGCCTTTGCTGGTTGAGGTATCGACAGAAGCGTAGTCAATCGCGTTCGGATGGTCACCCTTACCCCCAAGCTGCGATACCAGCATACCCAGCGCCACAGCGAAGAGGAACCCAAGTCCAACGCGATCCATAAACGGCAATGCCGGCCAGTAAACCTTGCAAGCGACTGAGAACACGGCAGAACCTATCGCTGCAGCCAGCGCACCGTTAGCCGTCGTGCGCTTCCAGAAAAATGCCAGTAAGAAGATCGCAACGATGCCCGGCGTGAACAGTCCTGTGAACTCCTGAATGTACTGAAATGCTTGATCAAACTGGCCTAAAAGTGGGCGTGCTACCAATACGGCGATAACGAGTGCGGAGAGACTCGTAATTCGGCCGATGGTGACCAACTGGTGCTCAGTTCGGTCGCCGTGATGTCTAACAATATCCATTGTGAAGATCGTCGAGATGCTATTCATCATCGATGCCAGCGACGACACGATGGCGGCAATCAGTGCCGCGAATACCAGGCCCTTGATGCCAACGGGCAAGAGCTTCATGACTTCGGGGTACGCTTTATCCGGTGCACCAAGATCCGGAATCAGAATGACGGCGGCAATGCCGGGCAGCACTACGAGAACCGGCATCAGCATTTTCAGAAATGCAGCGAAAGCTATACCCTTCTGCGCCTCCCGACTGCTTTTGGCTGCCAGCGCACGCTGGATGATGTACTGATTAAAACCCCAATACGACAGATTCATGACCCACATACCGCCTACCAGGACGGAAATGCCGGGTAAACTCATATAGCTCGGATTATCTTTCGACAGAATCATGTCGAATTTTTCCGGCACCTGTTCAAGCATCATGCCGAATCCCGCAACGACGCCCCGCCCACCAGATATTTCATTCATTGCGATAAAGGCAATTAACAAGCCGCCGAGCACCAGCAAAACGACCTGGATAATATCCGTCAAGGCCACAGCCTTGAGACCCCCGTAGAGCGAATAGGCAGCAGCAAACGACGCCAACAGAATAATTGCGAACGTCAAATCCAGCCCGGTAATTGCGTTAATCGCCAGCGCGCCAAGCCACAGTATTGAGGTGAGATTGACGAACACATAAACGCCTAACCAGAAAACAGCCATCACGGTACGCACACGACTGTCATACCGTTGCTCGAGAAACTGCGGCATCGTATAGATTTCATGTTTCAGGAATACCGGCAGCAGGTATTTGCCAACGATAATCAAGGTCAACGCTGACATCCATTCGTAAGACGCTATCGCGATCCCCATCACAAACGCTGATCCTGACATGCCGATTATCTGTTCGGCCGATATGTTCGCGGCAATTAGTGATGCGCCAATCGCCCACCACGGCAGCGCTTTGCCCGCCAGAAAATAGTCTTTCGTGTCTTTTTCATGGCCGCTTTTCTCGCGGGAAACCCACTGGGCCAGGAACAGCAAGATGACCGCATAAACCGCGACGACAGTAAAATCTATAGTAGCTAGGTGCATGTTCTTCCTTTCTGGTGTTAGCGGCGCGTTAACTCATCCAGACGACCGTCGCCCGGCTGGAAAGGGATCAGCGTAAAGCCATATCCGTAGTTCGATTCGATCAGGGAATACTTTGACAACGTATGTTTGCCCCAGGAGTCGTCCCCGCCGACGCCCATCTGGCCGTAGTCAATATTCAGCGAGACGATATCTCGTGGGACAACATCGCTGACATGCACGTTGACACGTTCCTGGTTGTCCCTGGCGCCAGGACCGTCTTCACTCGTGATTGCGATCTTCACAGGCGGTACAAAATCGGACTGCCGGTTGTGGTGCACGCTGAAGCCGATTTGTTCGTCTGCGATGACAAGTACACCCGCGTCCTCACCATTTTGCAGAGACACCCAGCGCGTATCTGTCTTGTAGCCGTTTTCCTGTGGCCGCATATACGGCACGTAGTGCTCCGCGACGAGATTTTCATAACGACCGACGTTAGCCGCCCGATTGCGATCAGAATAATTCTCGAATGGCCCGCGACCGAACCATTCAACCTGGTCGAGTTCGCGAATCAATTCCACATTCATGCCGATTCGCGGGACCTTTGGCGTCCCGGCAGCACGTTCGAAGCGATTCTCAACATGCAGTCGGCCATCGTTAGTGAATGAGTAGGCTGTCTCCCAGATCGCCGCCTGCGACCCATTGCTATCAGCAAAGCTGAAGGTCGCCACGAAGATGATCTTGTCCTCCACGCCCCGCACCTGGCGAACTGATTCAAGCGTGCGATGGTCAGCCGATTCTTTCCAGACTTTCGCCCAATCCTGCATGTAGTTGCCGAAGTCATTGTCGGTCGGTGCGCGCCAAAGATTCGGCGTCAACGGCGTCAGTAGTAACTCCTTGCCAGCGTACTGGTAGGACGTAAGTAATCCCGTATCGCGATTGATAGCCGCCGCCCAATCAGACCCGACGATTCGAGCTTCATTGTCAGTGACTTCAACCGACACTTCGCTCGCACTGCCCTCCGCAGCCGCGAACTGAGCCGGCGCCAACGGCAGAGTGAACTGCTCGGTGGCATAGACATGCCCCGCCGGCAACAGGCCGCGCGCCTCGGGTGCAACAAGGCGAAGATTCAGGTGGTACTCAGGACCGGGGCGCAGCGTGGGCATGTTGTATTGCAAGCGAGCCTCCCCGCGACTCTCGGGCTGTACTTCCAGCATACGTACGGCACCGCCCTGCACCGGGCTACCGTCGGCGGTTACTTCCCATTCCAATTCAAACTCGGACAGGTCAATAAAATCATACTCATTGTTGATCGCGACAACGCCACGACCGAAATCGATTAACTCAAATTCCACGTGCTGATAAGCGCGCTTAACCTCCCAGAAGGCCGGCTGAATACGCCGGTCCGGAAATACCAGGCCATTGAAGTTGAAGTTACCGCTGGAAGGCACATCAGGTGGACCGTAGTCACCGCCGTAAGTCCAGTACGGCACGCCATCCTCGTTATGCTCTAGTAAACCCTGGTCAACCCAGTCCCAGATGAAGCCACCCGCCTGATTGTCATAGCGATTAATGACATCCCAGTATTCTTTGAGGTTGCCTGAAGAGTTACCCATCGCGTGCGAATATTCGATAAGGACAAACGGCCGGTCGTTGGGTTCTTCCGAATACTTTTCGAGATCCCAGTGCCGCCAGTACATGCTGGAATGAAAGTCCGAATGGCGCTCGCCGACTTCTTTGATATCGCCTTCAGTTTCGTACTGCACCGGACGTGACAGGTCGCGCGATTTGATCCACTTGTACGTGGCACCCAGGTT
>JBPCXZ010000029.1:0-4638 GCA_051008055.1 Woeseiaceae bacterium | reverse complement strand
GGGCAAACGGCGGGTTTAGAGCCGATGCTGTTTGGCCTGATTATTGTGCTCGTCATCGTTTTTGAGCCGCTGGGCCTATACGGCCGCTGGATGAAGATTCGATTCTTCTTCGAAACCTTCCCGTACTACCGCAAGTCTTCCTTCGTTCGGCAGAAGACCTACCTGAAGACGGAGCGCATGCGATGACCGCCGGCAAGACATTGTCGGTGCGTAATCTGTCGATCATGTTCGGCGGCGTACACGCGGTCGAAGATGTGTCCTTCGATATTGAGCCGGGCGAGACTTTCGCGATCATCGGGCCGAACGGTGCGGGCAAGAGCACGATCTTCAATCTCATCAGCCGACTCTACGAACCAACTGCCGGCGCAATTCATTACGGCGATCAGGACTTGCTCAAGATGCCGGCTCATAAGATCGTGCGTGCCGGTATCGGTCGAACTTTTCAGAATATTGAATTGTTCGAGCACGCAACGGTGCTGCAGAACCTGCTGGTCGGTCGACATTCACACATGCAGGCGAATCCGTTTACCAATTTCGCATTTCTGCCAGGCGTTCGAAAGAGCGAGATCGAGCATCGCCAAAAAGTTGAAGACATTATCGACCTGATGGAGATCGCGCAGTACCGCGACGAGCGCATTTCTGATCTGTCTTACGGTGCGCGCAAGAATGTCGAGCTGGCGCGGGCACTTTGTGCCGAACCGTCTTTGTTGCTGCTGGATGAGCCTGCGTCAGGGTTAAACAACGAAGAGACTGACGACGTTTCATTCTGGCTCGAAGACATCAAGCATGATCTCGGTGTGACACTGGTTATGGTGGAACACGACATGAATCTCGTTGGCCAGGTCGCCGACCGGGTCATGGCGATCAACGACGGCCGATTATTGACGATTGGTACGCCGCAGGAGGTGCGCGAGCATCCCGAAGTGCAACGTGCCTATCTTGGAGTGGCCGAATGAGCGCGCCGCTGCTGCAGATGCTCAATATTGAGACCTACTACGGTCCGATCATGGCCATTCGTGGCGTTAGTCTTGATGTGTACGAGGGTGAGATCGTGGCGGTGCTCGGCGCCAATGGCGCCGGCAAGACGACATTGTTAAAGACGGCAACCGGTGCGCTGGACAGCAGCAAGGGTCAGGTGATGCTGGATGGCGAGGAAATTCAGTGCCACGATCCGGACTGGGTCGCCCGCAAGGGCATCTCACACGTACCGGAAGGTCGGGAAGTGTTTCCGTTCCTGTCGGTCGCCGAGAACCTCGCGATGGGAGCCTACAATCGCAAAGACTCTGCTGGCGTTGCAGCGGACTTAAATATCGTCTACGACTATTTCCCGGCGCTGGCGGATATGCAGGGCAAGATGGCGGGCTACCTGTCCGGCGGCCAGCAGCAAATGCTCGCAATCGGGCGCGGCTTCATGGCTCGACCGAGACTGTTGCTGCTTGATGAGCCGTCCCTGGGATTGTCGCCGGCGCTGGTGCAGGAAATTTTCTCCATTATTACGCGACTGAATCGCGAACAGGGACTCACGATTCTGTTGGTTGAGCAGAACGCCAACGTAGCTCTGCAGGTATCGCAACGCGGTTACGTGATGGAAGTTGGCGGCATGGTCATGGATGGGCCCAGCGACAAACTGCTCGAGAGCGAGGACATAAAGGAGTTCTACCTCGGCAAAAAAGATGAAGGTGTGCGTGGCCGTCGGCGCTGGAAAAAGAGGAAGACCTGGCGATGAGTGAAGCGGCGACCGGCAAGCCGGACATCATTGTCGACGGCTGCGATACCTTCGCGAAGTTATTCCTGAAGAAGTCAGCCGAGCGCGGCGATACCATCGCGATGCGAGAAAAGGATTTCGGTATCTGGCAGAGCTACACCTGGAACGACTACCGCGATCGAGCAATAGAGATTGCTAACGGTCTACTCGCTGCCGGGCTACAGCGCGGCGACGTTGTTTCAATACAAAGTGAGGATTGTCGCGAGTGGCTCTGGACCGACTTCGGCGTGTTACTAGCCGGTGGCGTGGTCAACGGAATCTATCCCACCTACCAGACTCGGCAGGTTGAGCACACGCTCGTGGATTCGAACGCGCGATTCCTGTTCGCCGAGGACGAGGAGCAACTCGACAAATTCCTGGAAATCGAAGAATCATTACCGAACGTCGAGAAGGTCTACGTATTTGACTGGCGCGGGCTGCGTGGATTCGAGCATCCGAAGGTTGCTCCTTTCAGTGATCTGCTGGAAATCGGCAAAGGACATCGTATTAACCACCCCGGCGCGGTAGAGGAAATTGTCGAGCAGGGCACAAACGGTGACCTGATCGCGCTCGTTTATACCTCGGGCACTACTGGTATGCCCAAGGGTTCGATGCTCACGAATCGTTACGTCTTGTTCCAGACGAAGCTGGCACCCGAATTTCTGCGGCAGACAGCCGATGACGAAATCCTGACCTACCTGCCGCTGTGTCATATTGCCGAGCGACTATTTTCGGCCTGGTTACCGATTGCTCATGGCGCAACGATCAACTTCGCCGAAAGTCCGGAAACGGTAATGCAGAATCTGCAGGAGTTATCGCCGACTTATGTATTCGCCGTGCCGCGAGTCTGGGAGAAGTTCTATTCGCGTGTAACGACCGCAATGTCCGAAGCAACCTGGATTGGCCGTAAGGCCTACGAGTTGGCTTTGAATATTGGCTTGAAGCGCGCCGACAAGATGATTGCCGGCGACCGATTGTCACTGGCGGACAGATTAGGCTTCGCCATTGCCGATCGGCTCGTATTTCGAAATGTGAAAAAAGTGCTGGGACTTAATCGTGCACACTCAGCTTGCTCGGGCGCGGCACCGATTTCTCCATCGCTGCTGCGTTGGTTCCTCGCCATCGGACTCGCAATCGACGAACTTTGGGGTCAGACGGAACTCGGTATCATCACGTCGACTCGCAACGGTGTGTTTCGCTTTGGCACCGTGGGTCCATCGTTTCCTGGGACCGAAGTGCGAATTTCTGACGAGGGCGAGATCATTGCACGCTCGCACGGCCAGTTTGAGGGATATTTGAATCTGCCTGATAAGACCTCGGCGACAATTGTCGATGGCTGGGTCCATACTGGCGATGTCGGCGAATTGGACGAAGAAGGTAACCTGTCGATAACGGATCGCCTCAAAGACATCATTATTACTGCTGGGGGCAAGAACATAACGCCGTCGGTGATGGAGAATGAACTCAAGTTCTCGCCGTACATATCGGACGCGGTCATCATCGGTGATCAGCGAAAGTTTCTGAGTTGCCTTGTTATGATTGATCAGGAGAATGTTGAGCACTACGCGCAGACGCATTCAGTACCCTTTACAGATTACCGTTCACTCTGCGCGCGCCCGGAAGTTATCGAACTAATTGGTGGCGAGGTGACGCGAGTTAATGCAGAGTTTTCCAGCGTTGAGCAAGTGAAGAAGTTTCGTTTGATTGACGTCTTGTTAACGGCCGAAGATGAAGAACTGACGCCAACAATGAAACTGAAACGCAGTTTTGTCAGTGAAAAGTACGATAATTTAATCAGCGAAATGTATTCGCGATAAAGACTCTAGGAATTTGTGACATGAAGAAGTTAATTGGACTGGCTGCGGTTGCGCTTGTCGCATGTGGTGACGGTGAGCAAGTAACCGAGAACACAGGGCCTCGCGGTGTAACCGACGACAAGATTGTCATCGGTTCACACACGGATCTGTCCGGCGGGCTGGCAATCTGGGGTGTGCCGATGACGAACGGTCAGCGCATGCGTTATGAAGAAGCTAATGCGGCGGGCGGCATCCATGGCCGGCAGATTGAGCTGATCGTCGAAGATACGCAGTACCAGATGCCGCTGGCAATCAAGGCAACCAACAAGCTACTGAATGTCGATGATATTTTCCTGATGGCCGGCAGCATGGGTACGCCGATGAACATCGCGCTAATGCCACGGATGTTCGAGGCCAATGTACCGAGCCTGTTTCCTCTGACGGCAGCAGTGCAGATGCACGAGCCGCTGCACCCTATGAAGTACAACTTCTATGTGAGTTATCGGGATCAGATCCGCGGTGGCATGGCACACATGGTCGAGAAAACGGGAGTTTCGAAAGTCTGTTTGCAAACTGTCGCTAATGACTATGGACATGAAAATGAGGTCGGGTTCGAGCAGGCCGTGGAAGAGTTCAGCCTGGACGTCGCATACACGGGGCGCCACAAGACCACTGAAACAGACTTCGTCGGCACCGCAACCGCGATTAAAAACTCGGGCTGTGAAATGCTGGTTTTGGGTTCGCTGATTAAAGATACGATTTTGCTCTATGGCGCGATTCGCGATGCGGGCTGGGAAGGTCCTGTCGTCAGCAACATGGTGTCCTACGTTCCCGAAATTTCTGCAGCGGCAAACGGTGCAACGGAGGGGCTGTACGCCGCTGCTTCATTTTACGTTCCGGATTTTGAACAAGAGGTAGAGCAAGGCACCTGGATCGGTGAATGGACAACCACGTACGTGGAAAAATTCGGTGAACAGCCTGCACCACAGTCAGTCATTGGCTACGTTATCGGGGATTTGATTGTGCGTTCGCTGGAGCAGGCGGGTCCGGATCTGACGCTGGACAAATTCCTGGCTGCGTTGGAAAGTGTCGAGAATT
>JBPCXZ010000028.1:0-3575 GCA_051008055.1 Woeseiaceae bacterium | reverse complement strand
CTGGCGCTGCGACCAAAGCGCGAGATGGAGATTGATTCGGTACGCAAGCAAAAGGCCGACTTCGAAATGGCAGGCATGCAGACCTATGTCGCCGACCCCGGCGTGCACGGGTCGTCAATGCTCAATCCTGTGCGCTCGGGCGGGTCAACCGAAGCGGCCTGGACAGTGGTCCTGGAGTTTCTTGATACGAACCTGAGAGGCGACAACCCGCTCTAACGCTTGAAGTGATCCTCAAGGACCTGTGCGACACAGGAGGTAAGTCGTTTGCCGGTCTCAATATGCAGGAATTCATTTGGTCCGTGAGCATTGGACTTCGGCCCGAGCAGCCCGGTAACCAGGAACTGCGCATCCGGAAACTTCTCACCGAGCATGCCCATGAACGGAATCGTTCCGCCGGTACCCATGTACATTGAGGGTTTGCCAAAAAACGCCTGCGATGCCTTGAGCATCGACGCTTCTAGCCAGTCAGCGACCGGCGGCGCGTTCCAGCCGGCCATTGTCGACTCGACGTGAAATTCGACATTTGTTAGCGGTGGCGGGTCGCTTTCCAACACTTCTTTGACCGATTGCGCCGCGACGTCGGCATCGCAAGTTGGCGGCAGCCGGAACGACAGTTTTAGCGTGTTGTAAGGGAGCTGCACATTGCCGGCGTCTACCAACGGCGGCAAGCCGTCGGACCCCGTCACACTCAAGGTCGGTCGCCAGGTGTTGTTCAGCATCAATTCGTACGGCGATTCACTCGGTGTCGGCGTACTGACGGCCCACGGGTACTTCATGTAGACAGATTCGCCCAAAGTTGCTGCTGCCTTGCTCGCCTGATCCGTGCGCTGCTCCGGAATGTCGACAAACAATCCTTCGGGTTTCAGTTGGCCACTGGACTCGTCTTCAATGCGGCTCAGCAATTTTCTGAGTACACGAAAGCTCGACGGCACGATGCCGCTCGCGCTGCCGGAGTGAACGCCTTCGGTCAGTACTTCGGCGCGCAGGTTGCCTGTCAGATTGCCGCGCAATGAGGTGGTGCACCAGAGTTGATCGTAGTTGCCACACTCTGCATCCAGGCAAACGACAAGATCAGGGGAGCCAATGCGGTCCTTGAGCATGTCGATGTAAAACGGCAGGTCGAAGCTACCGCTTTCCTCGCAGCCTTCGATCAAAACGATACAGTGCGCATGCGGAATTCCTTGTTCCTGCAGGGCGCGGATTGCGGTTAGTGAACCGAAAGTTGAATAGCCATCGTCAGCACCACCACGACCGTATAACTTGCCGTCCTTGATAACCGGCTTCCAGGGATCGAGATCTTCCGCCCAGCCAACCATTTCGGGTTGCTTGTCATAGTGACCATAGAGCAGGACGACTTCTTCGGAAGCGCCGGGTACGTCGATAAAAAGCACGGGTGTACGGCCTTCGATACGGACAACTTCAACCGTCATGCCTTCAATCGGTTGCTTGCTGGCCCACGCCTCGAGCATGACAACGGCCTCGTCCATATAACCGTGTTCTTCCCAGTCCGGGTCAAACATCGGCGACTTGTTCGGCACTTTTATGTATTCACATAGCTCCGGGATGATCGAGTCATCCCAGACCTGGTTTACGAACTCTTCTGTTTTCTTGTTATCCATCTGTCAGTGACCGGTAGAGTGTAATCGTCATTTTTTCGGTGGTTATGAAGAACCAGTTCCACTTGTCGTGATAGTCGGCGAGCGGGTTCGCTTCGAGAACCTCTTCCTGTGTCATGCCAGCTTCGACCAACTTCTTGACCCGTGCTTCTGCATCGGCCAATACATTCACCGCTTCTCGCAGGTCAGTTCTGCGAGCAATGGGCCCGTGACCAGGGATTATGATGGTTTCGTCATCCGCGAGATCCATGATGCGTTGTTGCCCGGCCATGTATCCCGCGACGCTGCCGCCATTGTCGAGATCGATAAACGGAAACATGCCGTTAAAAAACATGTCGCCGGCGTCGATGACATTCTGATCTGGAAAGTGGATGACTGCGTCACCGTCGGTGTGCGCTGCCGCTACGTGAAAAACAAAGGCCCTCTTGCCATTTGCATGAAACGACACTGCGTCGGAAAACGTCACGACCGGCAGACCGCTGGGGCCGCCCGCATACTCAACTTCGTCCACGAGCGTCGCGCGCAAATTGTCGTGTGCAAAAATCACTGCGCCTTCAGCCGCCAGCGCCGCATTCGAGCCGACGTGATCGCCATGTGCATGCGTATTGATTATGAAATCGGCAGGTCGGCCAGCCAGTTCCTTAACTTTTGCGATCAGCCCATCGGTGATCGCCGGCATACCGTTGTCGATAAGCAGGACATGCTCGTCGCCGATCATAAGGCCCATATTGGAGCTAAATCCGTTGGCACCTTCCAGCATGTAGATGCCGGGCGCTGCTACCGTAACTTTGACCTCAGTGGCGAGATCCTGTGCAGCAACAGGCAGAGCCGCCGCCAGTGCGAGAATGACGAGTTTTTTCAACGAAACGCTCCTTAATTATTAGTCTACTGATTGCTGGGGAAAGAGAATTGTGCACTCTCTCGGACACCTCCTTTCGGCCAGCGTTGCGTAATTGTCTTGCGTCGCGTGTAAAAACGTACTGAATCCGGGCCGTAGGCGAACAAATCGCCGAACAGCGATCGTTTCCAACCACCGAAACTGTGAGTCGCGACTGGTACCGGCAATGGTACGTTGATACCGACCATGCCAACCTGAATATTATCAGCAAAATAACGCGCGGCTTCACCATCTCGCGTGAAAATGCAGGTGCCGTTACCGTATTCGTGGTCGTTGATCAGCTGCATCGCGTGTTCTTGCGAATCGGCTCTGACCACGCACAGGACGGGTCCGAAAATTTCCTCCTGGTAGATGCGCATTTCCGGGGTCACTTTGTCGAACAGGCATCCGCCCAGGAAAAAACCGTCTTCGTGGCCATCGACAGTAAGTGTTCGGCCATCAACCACAAGGTTTGCGCCTTCCTCGACGCCCAGATCCACGTAGCTTCGGACGTTGTCATGGTGCACTTTGGTGACCAAAGGACCCATGTCATTGCTGGTATCGGTGCCGTTTCCGACTTTGAGGCCCTTGAGCTCGTCTGTCAGTTTGGAGACCACGGTGTCAGCTGTGTCATCGCCGACGCAAACAGCGACCGAAATCGCCATGCAGCGTTCGCCACAGGAACCGTAAGCCGCGCCCATCAGCGCGCTCACCGCGTTGTCGATATCTGCATCTGGCATGACGACGGCGTGGTTCTTTGCTCCGCCAAGCGCCTGCACGCGTTTGCCATTCTTTGAGCCTGTCGCATAGATGTACTCGGCAATCGGGGTAGAGCCGACAAAGCTGACCGCCTGTACGCGTGGGTCTTCAAGTAGGGTATCGACCGCTTCCTTGTCACCGTTAACGACGTTGTAGATACCGTCAGGGAGGCCGGCTTCTTTGAAAAGCTTCGCAATGTACATTGGCGCACTCGGGTCTTTCTCGGACGGCTTCAATACAAATGCGTTACCGCATGCAATAGCCATCGGGAACATCCACATGGGCACCATCGCAGGGAAGTTGAACGGTGTGATACCGGCAAC
>JBPCXZ010000027.1:0-4973 GCA_051008055.1 Woeseiaceae bacterium | reverse complement strand
GGTCAATGAGGAATTCCAGGTGTTGCTTGCCAACATGCGCGAAGGAGAAATTACGCAAGTATTTCGCTCCAGCTGGATTGGCGACTACAACGATGCGCACACCTTCCTGAGCATCCTGCAAAGCGATAGTCCGGCGAATATGCCGCGCTTCGTGAATGAGACCTTTGATAAACGGATGCATGATGCGGCCACGCAAACCGACCTGCAAAAACGGCGCTTGTTCCTCGAAGAGGCGGAGCGTGTATTGCTGCGCGAGCATCCTGTGATCCCGCTCTATTTCTTTGTCAGCAAACACCTGGTGAGTCCACAGGTCCAGGGCTGGGGAGACAACGTGCTGGATTACCATTACAGTCAGCACCTGAGTTTAGCTACCGACCCGCTATAACGGACGCCGCCTTTGTTGCGCTACGCCTTGCTTCGATTGCTGGGTGCAATCCCGACTCTGCTGTTGGTTATTGTGCTCGCATTTTTGATGGTGCACGCCGCGCCCGGCGGGCCGTTTGATGCCGAGCGCGTTTTGCCGCCCGAAATCGAGGCGAATATTGCGGCGGCTTACAATCTCGACGCACCGCTGCACGAACAATTCTTCAGTTACATGTCTGGCCTGCTGCGCGGTGACCTGGGCCCGTCCTATCGGTTACGCGACTACACCGTCAGTGAGCTGATCGGGGCCGCATTTCCGCAGTCGCTGCAAATTGGTGCGCTGGCGATTCTTCTGGCGGTAGTCGTCGGTGTTGCTGTGGGTACCGCGGCGGCGATACGCAAGGACTCGTTACTCGATCGCGTTGTGATGGCTGTAGCGATGACCGGCATATCAGTGCCTGTCTTTGTCATTGCGCCGGTGCTGGTATTGTTTTTCGCCGTCAAATTGCAATGGTTGCCGGCGGGCTGGAGTGGAGCGGAAGGAGCAGGCCGTTTCGTATTGCCAGTTATCTCGCTTGCGTTGCCGCAGATTGCTTACATCGCTCGCCTGACTCGCGCCAGCATGATCGATGTGCTGGAGAGTGACTTTATACGCACAGCTCGCGCACAGGGGCTCGGCACCAGCGCGATCGTTCGATTGCACGCGCTCAAGCCGGCGATGCTGCCCGTCGTTTCTTATCTGGGCCCGGCTATTGCCGCGATCCTGACGGGCTCCGTTATTGTCGAAGAAATCTTCGGCATAAACGGTCTTGGCCAACACTTCGTACGCGGCGCGCTCAATCGTGACTACACGCTTGTTCTTGGCATCGTAATCTTCTACGCGGCATTGGTCGTCCTGTTTAACCTGATTGTTGATCTGTTGTATGGCGTTATCGACCCAAGGATAAGGCGGCGATGAAGTTGCTGAGCAACAAGGTGGTTAAGGTCAGCGGCGGCTTACTGGTAGGCCTGGTGCTCGCCGCATTCATAGGTCCGCTCGTGAGTCCGCATGAGTATCAGCAAACCAACTTCGACAACATTTTACAGCCGCCGAGCTTTTCCGGGTTTCATCTGTTCGGTACCGACGACCTGGGCCGTGACCTGTTCGTACGCACGATGCTTGGCTTACAGATCACCGTGCTCGTCGCATTGGTTGCGAGCGCAGTAAGCCTCGTTATTGGCGTTCTCTACGGCGCAATCGCAGGCCTTGCCGGCGGCAGGGTGGACGCGGTGATGATGCGCTTCGTCGACACACTGTACGCATTGCCATTCATCTTTTTTGTCATCTTGCTGATGGTGGTGTTCGAGAGAAACTTCCTGCTGATTTTCGTAGCGATCGGCGCAGTGAATTGGCTGGACATGGCCAGAATCGTACGCGGCCAAACTCTGAGCCTGCGTGAACGCGAGTTCGTCAAAGCGGCCGAACTTACCGGCGTGTCTTTTGCAAAGATTATCTGGCGCCACATCGCCCCCAACCTGATAGGCGTAGTTGTTGTCTATGTGACGCTGACGATTCCACAGGCCATTCTTGTGGAGTCGTTCCTGAGCTTCCTGGGCCTGGGCATCCAGGAGCCGCAAACATCGCTGGGAACCCTGGTCGACGCGGGCGTCAATCAAATGGAAGGTGCGTCCTGGATGTTGCTAATACCGGCGACGATTCTGGCCGCGATACTGATGTGCTTCAATTTTTTGGGTGACGCGTTGCGCGATGTGTTTGATGCGAGGCAGTCGCGATGAGCTTGTTGCAGGTTGAAAATCTCAGCGTTCACTACGGCGACACGGCCGCGGTAGATAACCTCAGTTTTGCCGTTGCGGCCGGCGAGTCAGTTGGCCTTGTCGGCGAGTCCGGTTCGGGCAAAACACAGACTGCGCTGGCGATACTCGGCCTGTTACCCAAGGCGGCGCGGGCTTCCGGGACGATCAACGTCGAAGGTAACAATGTCCTGGGTGCGTCCGAGGCCGAGCTGGACCGCATGCGCGCGGTGCGCGCGGCGATGGTGTTTCAGGATCCGATGCAGGCGCTTAATCCTTACCTGAAGATCGGCCGCCAGATAAGCTACGTTCTCTCGGCACACGGCCTCGCCGAAGGTAAAGAAGCGGACGCTCGCGTCGTTGCGATGCTGCAGCGAGTCGGGCTACCTGACCCGGGCCGGCAATTCGACGCATACCCGCACCAGTTATCAGGCGGCATGCGACAGCGAGCGATGATCGCGTCCGCACTGATTGCGGAGCCTGCATTACTTATTGCAGACGAGCCCAGTACCGCCCTTGACGTTACCGTCCAGGCGCAGATTCTCGAGTTACTGGAAGACATCAGGGATGACACAGCGCTGCTTCTGATTACCCACGATCTTGGCATCGTTGCTGGCCGTTGCGAACGCATGCTGGTCATGGAAAAAGGGCGATTAGTTGAGGCTGGCAAAACCACGACGGTGTTTTCTGGCCCACAACACGAGCACACGCGAGAGCTGTTGGCAGCGGCGCCGCGACTTGATCGCGGTGATGTTCTCGCGCCGGTTGCCGGTGACGAGGTTCTGGCGATCAATTCTGCCGAAGTCAGTTACTTGGAAGGCCGTAAGAAACAATTGCATGCCGTGCAACAACTCAGCGTGGCGGTCAGGGTGGGCGAAACGGTCGCGATTGTCGGCGAGTCTGGTTCGGGTAAGTCCAGCCTGGTGCGTGCGGCGCTCGGACTCGTGCCACTGCGCGGCGGCAGCGTTGTGTTCAGCGGTGCCACGCTGCACAAGAACCTGAAGTCGCGAAGCGCGGCGGTGCGCCGCGACCTGCAACTCGTTTTTCAGGATCCGGTGTCGTCACTGAATCCGCAAATGAAAGTGCAAGCGATTGTCGCTGAGCCGCTGCTGGTACACGAGCCTGAAATGTCGCGCGACGATCGGCATGATCTTGTTGGCGTCATGTTGCAAAAAGTCGGTCTCGATGAGACTTACCTGTCGCGTTTTCCGCATCAACTGTCGGGCGGTCAGGCGCAACGGGTCGCCATCGCGCGCGCACTTGTCTTACAGCCGAAGGTGCTGGTCTGCGACGAAGCAGTCGCGGCGCTCGATGGCTCGGTACGGAAACAGATCCTGCAGCTGCTGGCCGAAGAGCAGCGCGAAAGTGGTCTCGCAATTCTGTTTATCACTCATGATCTGGCGGTGGCGCGTTCGATAAGCCACCGGGTACTTGTGATGTACCTGGGCCGGCTCGTCGAACTTGCTAATAGCGAAGACCTGTTTGCGAGAGCAAGACACCCGTATACCGCCGCTTTGCTTAAGGCTGTTCCCGTGCCAGATCCGACTGCCGCGGGCGGCTATGCGTCTCTTTCAGGTGAAGTTCCGTCCATAATTGATCCGCCAACCGGATGCGCGTTTCACCCGCGCTGCGCCCACGCCCAAAACATCTGCACGACCACCCGCCCGTCCACGCGTCAGCTCGATGGCGTAACCCTTGCCTGCCATCGGGCTGAAGAGATTTCGGGCAGCAACTGGCGGGACTAGCATCGGTGCGCCGATGTCACTAACATATCGGCCTCCAAGCGCCTTCAGATACCGGCGCGGTTTTAGAAAATTTAGAGTTATCAATTGATTAGCAGACACAAACTGATAACAGGGGTCAGCGCCCTGATTCTCGCAAGCGGTTTTTTCGCGCATAGCAGCAGTGTTGCTGGCGATGCTGAGCGCGGTGAAGTGATCGCCTACTCCTGCCTCGGCTGCCACGGCATCGAGGGATACCGCAACGCGTACCCGTCATACCGTGTGCCGAAACTTGGCGGGCAGAAAGAGGCCTATCTCGTCGCTGCTTTGCGAGGTTATAAAGAAGGCACTCGCGCGCACCCGACTATGTCCGCGCAGGCAACGAGCCTGACCGATGAAGAGATCGAGGATACGGCCGCATACTTTGCGACACTGGGCACCGAGACAGTCGCCGCGGGCGGCAGTAGCGGCGCAAGTTTCGCGCCCGCTCAGACCTGTGTGGCTTGCCACGGCCAAAACGGAATTAGTGTTTCGCCGGGCTGGCCAACGCTTGCCGGGCAGCATGAGGACTACCTCGTACACTCGTTGCGACAGTACCGCGACGGTACGCGCAAAGACCAGGTTATGGGGCCGCTGGCCGCTGGCCTGGACGATGCTACGATTGCACAACTTGCGACTTACTTCGCAAGCCTTGAAGGCCTGGAAACTACCGCTGTAGAGTAAGGCCAATGCCGGCCGAACATCCCCATGCGACATATCTCGATCACGGCATCGTTGCCGTTGATACTGAGTTTGCGAGACCGTTGCAGGATGCGAGCCATCTGATTGTTGAAAAAGGCCGGGGCGCGTTTGTCGATACCGGCGTTAACAGTAGCGTGCCGATCTTGCTCGCATCGTTGCAGCAACAAGACCTGGACCCGGGTGACGTCGATTACTTGTTCCTGACGCACATTCATCTTGATCATGCGGGCGGAGCGGGGTTACTCATGCAAAGCCTGCCAAACGCACGTTGCGTTGTTCACCCGCGCGGTGCTCCGCATATGATCGATCCGGCAAAAGTGATGGCCGGCACAAAAGCCGTGTACGGCGATAAAGCAA
>JBPCXZ010000026.1:0-4480 GCA_051008055.1 Woeseiaceae bacterium | reverse complement strand
TGTCCCAACCGGATCTCGACGAAGGTCAGAAAGAGTTGATCGCGCAAAAACGAGCGGAGTACGAAGAAGGACAGAAACAGCAGGATGCGTTTTCGGATAGCGAATACCCGGAAGGCGCTCAGTTGTGTGCCAAGTGCAATACTGCGGCTGTCATCATGATGGACGGCTGTATGACCTGCCTGTCCTGCGGCGATTCGAAGTGCGGGTAGCTCGCACCGGCGGCTAGCCGCCGCGTCGTCAGTGCGCATTCTCTACAACCTGCTGACCTACCTGCTACAGATTCCTGTAGCGGCGTACTGGGTCGTGCGGGCAATCGGCAACCGCACTTATCGCAAAGGCTTCTGGCAGCGTTTCGGTTTCGGCTATCCGCGATTTGAGAGTTGCATCTGGATTCATGCGGTGTCGATGGGCGAGGTACAGGCCGCTGCGCCGCTGGTACGGCAAATCGCGAAGCGCTTTGAAGACCGGCAGATATTGATTACGACGGTGACGCCGACCGGCGCAGCACAGGTCGCAAAGCTATTCGGCGACCGTGTTGCTCATGCATATATTCCGTTCGAATTGCCGACAGCCGTGCGGCGCTTCTTTAACGATGTGAAGCCAGAACTCGCCCTGATCATGGAAACGGAGATCTGGCCTAATCTGTATCGCGGCTGCGGTATTCGCGACATCCCGCTGATTCTCGTTAGTGCCCGTATTTCGCCGCGCTCTTTGGGCGGCTATCGCAGGTTTTTGCCCCTTTTTAAGGAGACTCTGTCGCATGGCATTATCATCGCTGCGCAGACGAACGCTGATGCCGAACGGTTTCGATCGCTGGGTGCCAGCTCGGTCCGTACCTGGGTTATCGGCAATATCAAGTTTGATATCGAACTGGACGAGAATCTCGCCGAGAACGGCCATACGTTGCGAGCGGAGATGTTCGGTGAACGTCCGGTCTGGATCGCAGCCAGTACGCATGAGGCTGAGGAAGAAGCCGTTTTGGTGGCGCACGCCCAGCTCAAAAAGAAATTTCCCGAATTGTTACTGGTGGTGGTACCCAGGCACCCGGAACGGTTTGCTGAGGTCGGGAAGCTGATAGAGCAACACCAGTTTGCCCATGTCAGCAGGACTCAGGACATGAGCTGTGACGCGGCCACGGACGTTTTCCTGCTCGACACCATGGGTGAACTACCGTTGTTCTACGCGGCGAGCGACATCGCGTTTGTCGGCGGCAGCCTGGTACCGGTCGGCGGACACAACCTGCTCGAACCAGCGGCACTGGGGCGGCCGGTAGTCAGCGGTCCAAACGTCTTTAACGCGCAGGAAATTGCAGACATGTTTATCACCAAAGGTGCCTGCGAGATTGTCTATGACGCGCAAGACCTGGCGAACGAGATAGAGAAACTGGTCGCCGATCCCGCAGCAGCAAAAGCTATGGGCGAGCGGGGTCGGGATATCGTGGAATCAAATCGGGGCTCGCTGGCCAAATTACTTCGCCTGCTCGAGCCCCTGATCGGAGATTCCTGACAGCTAGCCTGGTCGGGCCTGACTTAGCTTTCGTTTTCCGCCTCTTCCGCAGCAGCAGCTGCTTCTTCTTCGGCGAAGATATCTTCTGGCCGTGGCCGCGCGACGAGATACTCGTCAATCAGCTCCAGGTCCTGAATCTGCAGGTCTCCTGCGGCCTGCTTGAGGCGCAGGTAATTCATCAGGTAGTCGTAGCGCGCCTGGTAGAACAACGTGATTGCCCGGTACAGCGCAAACTGCGAATCGAGAACATCGACAATGGTTCGGGTACCTACTTCGAAGCCTGCCTGAGTTGCTTCGAGCGCTGTTCTGCTCGACGTAACGGACTGGTCAAGCGCTTCGACACGACGTTTTTCGGAGATCACGCCAAGATAAGCGTCCCGGGTTTGGCGTTCAGTCTCGCGTGTGACCCGTTGCAGCTGCTGCATAGACGCGCGATGCAAATAGACGGCTTCCTTGACGCGAGAGCGCGTGCCGCCGCCACGGAACAAAGGCAAGTTAAACTGAATGCCGATGACGTCGCTGCTACCGTCGCTGTCGGCAATCGTCGAAATTCCGCCGACAATTCGGTCCGCCTCGCGGTCGAAGTCGCCGGTGCTGGCGACCAGGTCGACCGTCGGGTAATGCCCGGTGCGTCGGAAAGAAATCTCATCGCGTGCAATTTCTTCGTCAAGGCGACTCGAGACCAGCGCCAGGTTCTGTGCCAGTGACATGTCGACCCAGTCGATTTCTGCGTTGTCCGGTTCGCGCAGTGGCAGGTCGTCGCCGGGCGCTGACAATGCGCCAACGTATTGTCCGGTGATTTCGCGCAACTGGTTGCGTGCTGTTGCCAGGACGCGTTTCGCGTTGATCACATCCGCTACCGACTGGTCATACGCAGCCTGTGATTCCTGAACATCAGTAATAGCGATGAGGCCGACTTCGAATCGTTGTTTGGCCTGTTCTAGTTGACGGGCGATTGCGCGTCGGTTGGCATCCTGCGATGTCAATCTGTCTTCGGCGGCAAGCACATCAAAATACGCTTGCCCGACGCGAATAATCAGGTCTTGCTGCGCTGCCTCGCGATCGGCCTCGGCTTTCGCCACAATCTTGTCAGCGCGCTGAATCCCTACAATCTGGTCCCAGCGGAATATGGTCTGCCGTAAGCCGAGTTGCCAGCGCGTCGTTTCCGCTTCAGTTGCCGTGTCGATCGAGACTGGCAGACCCGTGCTGTCTTCAAAAATACTGGTTCCCGACGAGTCGTTCTGCTCCCAGTCAGCGTTGACGTCGATCTGTGGCAGGTACAGGCTGCGTGCCTGAGGCTCGGCCTCGAGAGCTGCCAGGCGTCTTGCTTCCGCTTCGTGAATCCTGGGATCGCTCTGCAGTGCTTGTTGATACACCTCGAGCAACGACTCGGCCTGAATTGAGCCGGTCAAACCGAGAGCAGCGATAGTGAAAAGTATCTTCTTGATATTCATAGCATTTTTCATCTTTTATGCGGTCCATGGCGCAAGAGCCATGGGTGGGAAATTCAGTGGGTGTTATAGTGGACTATATCACTAAATCAGTCAACACCGAGCTGCAACATCTGCGCCGTGGGCATCCGGCGCCAATACTCAGTCGAAGATCGGCTACTTACTTAGATGCAACAGCGCGCCAGGTGGTTTCGTGTGTCAGAAGGAAAACTGCGGCGGCAGTGCGCCATTGACCAGCGCAGGGAGCTCGGTCTCGAACAGGCTCTCGGTCTGCCAGTCATTGTCCCCGGTGCGAACGACCAGGCGGGCCTCCATGTTCGGCGCGGTACCGACGACAATGAAAAGTCGTCCACCCGGCTTTAACGCCATGACAAAACGCGGATCAAACTCTTCGATTGATCCTGTAACGGCGATGGCGTCGTATTCTCCTGCGGGCAGTTGTTGCATTGCGTCCATGATCTGCAGATCAAAGTTCTTGATGCCGGAATCTTCAAGATTCGCGGCCGCTGATGCCTGAAAGTCCTCAAACAGGTCTATGCTGGTGACGGATGTACCTAGCCTCGCCAGGCAGGCGGTAACAAACCCGCTGCCCGTGCCAACTTCCAGCACCCGGTCAGACCGCTCAATCGCTAGCGATTGCAGCATGCGCCCCTCAATGTTGGGCGCCATCATAAATTGGCCGTTGGCGAGCGGAAGTTCGGTTTCTGCAAATGCCAGTGCTTCCATACCGGCCGGGACGAACTGTTCTCGGGGTACACTGCCCAGGACCCGTAGAATCTTTGGGTCAAATACATCTACGGTGCGAACCTGTTGTTGCACCATTTGCTGCCTGGCAAGCTCAATGTTCATCGTTGTGTCGCCTTATTATGGTGAATAGCAGCAGCCCGTTGACCTTGCTGGGATATGCTGCAACATACTGAAGTAATTAGTCTTGTTTGACGCTCGTGCCGCCGTGACCGGGAAATAAGACTGTGCAGAGAATAATAACAAAATGTCGTCCTTCAAAATCATCGTAGCGCTGTCAATCTTGCTCGGATTGGCCGTCGTGGTCGGCATTTCATTTGCACTACAAAAACGTAAGGCCAAGCGCCGCATCGCATTAATGAACAGGGAGTTGCTGGACGCTTCGCAGGACGCATCAGTAGGGCGGCGTCTGACGATTCCTGCTGATCCTGAGGCGGCGCAGTTGGTGAACAACGTCAATCGTTTGTTCGATGCCCTGGGCGAGCGCGACGAGAAGATTCACGGCCGCGATCAGCTGTTCAAGGAATTCGCACGTACTTTGCCGGAAATCGTCATGGTTCATGACGACAAGATCCTGCTTGCCAACGATTCCGCCGCGAGCCTTGTCGGACTGAATGCATCGCAACTCATCGGGCGAGAGGTTGCGGATCTAGTCAAGCCTGCGTATCGCGCGCTATTTCGCAACACAATGAGCAAACGGGCTGCTGGCGAAAACGTGCCACAGCGACTCGAAATTCAGCTGATCAATGGCAATGAGTCTGGCTTGTGGGTCGAAACCC